>DATFKK010000123.1 GCA_035268685.1 Candidatus Krumholzibacteriia bacterium
TCGATCGCCTTGTCGGGCAGGAAGCGATCGGTGATGTAGCGATGGCTGAGCGTGGCGGCGGCGACCAGTGCCGCGTCCTGGATCCGCACGCCGTGGTGCAGCTCGTAGCGCTCGCGCAGACCGCGCAGGATACTTACGGTGTCCTCGACGGTCGGCGCGTCGACCTGCACGGGCTGGAAGCGACGTTCCAGGGCGGCGTCCTTCTCGATCCGCTGGCGGTACTCGTCGAGCGTCGTGGCGCCGATGCAGTGCAGTTCGCCGCGGGCCAGCATGGGTTTGAGCATGTTGCCGGCGTCGGGTGAACCCTCGGTCTTGCCCGCGCCGACGATGTTGTGCAGCTCGTCGATGAACAGCAGGATGCGACCCTCGCTGCGCTTGATCTCGCCGAGCACGGCCTTCAGACGTTCCTCGAACTCGCCGCGGTACTTCGCCCCGGCGAGCAGGCTGCCCATGTCGAGCGCGAAGAGCTGACGCTCCTTCAACCACTCGGGGACGTCGCCGCGTACGATGCGCTGGGCCAGACCCTCGACGATCGCGGTCTTGCCCACGCCCGGCTCGCCGATCAAGACCGGGTTGTTCTTCGTCTTGCGGGACAGGATCCGCACCACGCGCCGGATCTCCTCGTCACGGCCGATCACCGGATCGAGACGGCCCTCACGCGCCTGTTCGACGAGATCCACGCCGAAGCGTTCGAGCGCTTCGTAGGCGTCCTCGGGGGTCGGGCTGGTGACACGTTGGCCGCCGCGGACCTGTTCGACCGCCGCCCGCAGGGACTTCGGCTCGAGGCCGTGGGTACGCAACAGCTCACGCACCGGAGACGCGTCCTCCTCGAGCATCGCGATCAACAGGTGCTCGACCGAGACGTACTCGTCGCGCATCTCGCCAGCGATGCGCTGGGCCGCCACCAGGACCTTCTGCAGATCCTGGGCGATCACGATGCGCCCCGGTTCGACCCCGGGTCCGCTCAGGTGCGGTTTCGACTCGAGGGACCGGCGCACCTGCTGGGCCAGCGCTTCGGGAACGAGCCCGCCCCGCTGCAGCAGACGGGGCACCAGGCCCTGCTCCTGATCGAGCAGTCCCAGCAGGAGGTGCTCGGTCGCGGTTTCGGGGTGGGAGTTCTCGATCGCCAGCGACTGGGCCGCGGCCAGTGCTTCCTGCGACTTCTGGGTGAGGCGGGACAGATCCATTCGGGGTCCTCCAGATCGCGTTGCGGCGTACACGACGACGCCGGCCGGCTGTCGCCGGGCGTGGACGGACTCGCTGTGAAATGGATCCGGTGCAACCAGACGGTAGCCGTGCACGTTTCCGCGCGCAAGGGCGGTGGTCCGCCTCAGCGACCTCCGAACGTGGAGCCGCCCGACGGGACTCCGTCTCCCCGGGGGCCTCCTTCACGGTGGCACTGGAGACAACCCTTGCCCCGATCGTGTCCCTGCGTGTCGTGACACTTCACGCAGAGCTGGCGTTGCGCCGGATCCGGGTAGGGACTCGGGATCGGATACGACCCCGACACCGCTCCGTCCTCGGACAGCGTGTGCACGCGGAAGTCCCACCGTCCCGCGGCCGGTGCGGACGTGGCATGCGCGCGATGGCAGGTCATGCAGCTCAACCGGCTGCTCGCCCGTGGCCCCGACGTCGAGAAGCGATCGGCATCGCCGTCCTCGAAGGGCACCTCGGGGATGTACGAGCGCGCGGCGTTGCCGCCATCCGGATTCGCATCGCCGTCGTAGGCGTCGTAGTACAACGCCATGTCGCGCCCGAGGGGCTCGTCCACGGGATGCTCGAAGCCCTCGCCGGCGATTCCCTCGTGATAGTTCGACCCGTGGCAGTTCCCGCACCATGCCGTCCAGCCCGCCCGGTAGGCCGTGTGCTCGCCCGGACTCTCGGCCACTCCGCGCCGGGCATCCAGTCCCTCGGCCTCGGGTGCGTCGTCGGAGAAGACGAAGGCACCGCCCTGTACCGGCCCTGCGTCGTGCAGCATGCGGAAGTTCTGGTTGCCGTGCGGATCGTGGCAGCTCGTGCAACCCAGGGACGCACTGGGGAAGCCACCACCGGGGGCGGTGATCCATCGGCTGTCGGCGGTCAGTCCCGACCCCGGTGCCACCACGTTGTGCCCGGCCGCGTGCCCCGGAATGGACCTCGCAGGACCCGTGGGTCCGTCGTTGAGTTCGTCCTCGAGCAGGAACACGAAGTCCCCGGCGCCGACTTCCGGTCCCGGCAGGAGTACCGAGGTCCCCAGGACCGAGCCCGCACCCTCGCCGTGGCAGAGCAGGCAGGTGTCGGTGGCCGATCCCGCGCGCAGGAGCTCGCCCTGGACGGGGACGGGAGAGCCGTCCTCGGACCGATGCACCACGTGGCAGCCGCCACAGCTGGCGACTCCGCCTTCGTGGAACCCGGCGGCGGCCGCCGATGGCAGGAGCACGGCGAGCGCGACCAGGACGGACAGGGCTGCGGGCGGAATTCGGTCGGACATCGGCCGTAGCGTGCTCGGGGGGACGGGAGCCCACGGCTCGAAGTGTACCAGGGACACGCCGTGATTCTCGTGCAGCTTTGTGATCCGCCCCCGGGACGACGCCGAGCCGCGGCCGAGCCTCACCCGCCGAGGACCACCACGCGCACGAGCAGACCCTGGAAGACCTGCGCTTCTTCGGCACCCAGCGCCGTCGACACCGACCACCCCACGCTCAGCGATTGTCCCGTGGGGAAGCGCCACCGTACTCCGGGTTCGGCGCGCAGGAAACCAGCGTTGCCGTCGAGTGCCTCGAAGCGCGCCGGTCCATCGGGGGCCGAAGAGGTTCCCGCGAACTGCAGCCCACCTCCGGTCGAACAGAACAGGGAAAGCCGTCCGTCGGAGGTCAGGGGGATCGCGGGATCGATGCGGAGTCCCAGACGGAAGGCGATGAAATCGGCACCGTCGTCGGCCGACCACAGGACGTCGAAATCGACCGTGGGCACCCAGACGGACCGGAGGGCGGGCCGGACACCCAGGCCGGCTGCCCAGATCCTGGTGTCCACGTCGTCGGGCGTGACGACGTCGAGGACACGACCGCTCGCCGAGGTGGTGAGCGCGACCTGCCCCGCCGCATCGGCATGCACGGCGACCACGAGCACGAGAAGGATCAGCACACGACGCACGAGAACTCCGCGGGGGTCGAGGACGGCGCGGCGCGTGACCGCCCTCGGGCGTGCCGCGGACCCGCTCGACTACGATGCATGCCCGGAACCCCGAGAGCAACCCCGGGGATCCGAACTCAGCCGTTTCCTGTCTGCAGGATCGCGACCGATTCGGCGGAGACCTCCACCGCTCCCTCCACGGTGCGGGGTCCTCCACCCCAGCTCGACAACACCCGCAGGTCCTCCGGATGCGCGAAGGGAACGCGATGGTTGCGATGTCCGAGGTTGCAGACCACCGCCACGGATCCACGCTCCACCACCAGCCATCCCTCGGTCTCGTCGTGGCGCACACGAGTCGAGCCGGGGTCGCCGTCGAGCAGGTCGGGTGTCGAGCGGCGCAGGCGGATCAACGCGGCGTACCACGCGACCATCTCCGCGTGCCACGGCTCCTCGCGCTCGTCCCAACGCAGCCTCGATCGCTCGAAGGTCTCGCCGTCCTGCGGATCGGGAATGTCGTCGGGATCCCATCCGAAAGCGGCGAACTCCCGGCGCCGGCCTTCGCGGACCGAAGCGGCGAGCTCAGCATCGGAGTGATCGGTGAAGTAGCAGAAGGACGTGCTCGCCCCCCATTCCTCGCCCTGGAACAGCATGGGCACGAAGGGTGCAGTGAGCACCAGGGCGGCGGCGATGCGCACGCGTCCCTCGCTCACCAGGTGCGACAGACGCTCTCCACGGGCCCGATTGCCCACCTGGTCGTGGTTCTGGGCGCATCCCACCGAGCGGTCGCCCGGGACACCGCGGGCCGATCTCCCGTGACGGCGTCCGCGGAAGTTCGAGTACTTGCCGTCGTAGACCAGGCCGTGCTCCAGGCAGTCGGCGACGTCGGTGATCGATCCGAAATCCGCGTAGTACCCCTCGCGCTCCCCCGTGAGCAGCGCGTGCAGGGCGTGGTGGAAGTCCTCGTTCCACTGCGCCGTGAAGCCGCTTCCGCCGACCTCGCGTGGCATCGCCACCCGCGGATCGTTGCGATCGTTCTCGGCCAACAGAACGAGGTGGCGACCGAGCTCCGGTTCGAGTGCGAAGACCTCGTCGGCCAGTTCCTCGAGGAAGTGCCGCGCCGAGGTGTCGACGATCGAGTGGACGGCGTCGACACGCAGACCGTCGAGGTGGTAGTCGCGCAGCCACATACGGGCGTTGTCGAAGAAGAAGCGGCGGACCTCGTCACTGCCCGGGCCG
Source organism: Candidatus Krumholzibacteriia bacterium (assembly GCA_035268685.1). Taxonomy (NCBI): domain Bacteria; phylum Candidatus Krumholzibacteriota; class Candidatus Krumholzibacteriia; species Candidatus Krumholzibacteriia bacterium. Next base: position 4,348 of record DATFKK010000123.1, read on the forward strand.
TCGAGGTTCACGGCGTCGCCCCACGGGGTGACATAGCGATCGGTGAAGTAGGGCCCGAAGCGCCCGAGGTGGTTCCCGTCGGGACCGAGGTGGTTGTAGACGACGTCGAGCAGGACGGCCAGACCCCGCCCGTGGCACGCATCGACGAGACGTTTGAGCCCGTCGGGTCCTCCGTAGGATTCGTCGGGCGCCCACAGGGCGACGCCGTCATAGCCCCATCCCCACCGTCCCGGGAAGGCGGCCACGGGCATGAGTTCGACGTGGGTGACGCCGAGGTCCACCAGGTGATCCAGCCGATCGATCGCGCCGTCGAAGGTCCCCTCGGGGCTGAAGGTGCCCACGTGGAGCTCGTAGACCACTCCCGACGACAGGGGTGGAGCCGACCAACCACGGTCGGACCACGAGAACGCGGCGTGGTCCACGACGCGGGACGGAGCGTGCACTCCGTCCGGTTGCCAGGGCGACCGTGGATCGGGTAGTGCCGCCGTGCCGTCGAGTGCGTAGGCGTAGTCGGTTCCCGCGCCGGCGTCCTCCACCTCGACCGTCCACCAACCCCCCGATACGGGCTCCATCGCGATGCTCCGCCCCGACACTTCGACGTCGACCGTCCTTGCGCTCGGCGCCCACACCCTGAACCGGTTCATCGCGAGACCTCCCGGGTCAACAGCGCCACGGGGAAGAGCGCGAACAATTCGGCCACCGGGACGCTCCCTCCTTCGACACGCGTATCGCTGAACACCGCCCGCCAGGGGCCGGCGGGAAGCTCGACCGCCGTGTCGCCCCAGGTGTTCCCGGCCCCCAGGGCGAGTCGCGGGATCACGGTCACCACCTGGTCCTCGCCCCGCGAGAAGGCCACGACCCGCTCCGCGCGTTCTCCCACGACCCCCAGCGGCCGGTAGTCGCCTTCGGGCCGGAACGCCGCGGAGCGTTCCTTCCGCACGCGCAGCGCACGCCCGATGGTCCTGAGCTTCGGCAGTCCTTCGTCGGCGCGGGCCAGGACCTCGTCGCAGCCGACGGACTCGGCCTCCTGCAGCAACCGGCGGCGACGCCCGTAGTCCACGGAGCGGCGGTTGTCGGGATCCACCAGGGTGTGGCTCCACAGCTCGGTGCCCTGGTAGAAGTCCGGCACGCCGGGCGCGGTGATCTTCAGCAGTGTCTGCGCCAGCGAGTTCACACGTCCCGGCCCGACGAGTGGTCGTACGAATTCCTCCAGCCGGCGCACGAAGTCCCGATCGTCCAGCACCGCTTCCACGAACCCTCGCAGCGCCGATTCGTAGTCCTGGTCGATCCGGATCCACGAGGTGTGCGTCTTGGCTTCGCGGGCGGCCTTCTCCATGTACCCGAGCACACGTTCGGTCTCGATGGGCCACGCTCCGACGAGGGTCTGGTACAGCAGGTACTCGGTGTTGCGATCGGGGAGACCATTGCGGCGATGGCGTTCGTTGTGTTCGGCCCAGGCGCGAACTTCCCGCCCCCAGCGTTCGGGGATCTCCGACAGGACGTACAGCCGGGCTCGCACGTCCTCGCTGCGCTTTGCATCGTGCGTGGAGGTCGTGAGCAGGGTGCGGGGTCGCGTACGTTGGATCCGCAGGGCCCAGGCATGAAAGTCCTCCACGCTCGACCCGAAGGACTCGGGGCTGCCCCCCACCTCGTTCGAAGCAGCGAAGCGTACGTAGTCGTAGAACGCCGTGTCCTCGGCGCCCTTGGCCATGGCCGCCCCCGTGAGTTGTTGGAAACGCATGGCGAACTCGCCCTCGAGCTCGCCACGGCGTCGCAGCAACAACAGGTCGGCGACGAAGTCCAACAGCTCGGGATCGACCCCCGCGCCGCTCGCCTTCGCCGACCCGACGGCCTGGGTCAGGTAGCGCGCATCGTCCTCCCGCACACCGTCCTCGGCCGCTCGCACGTAGGTCCGATAGACCGGCAGGCAGGCCGCGACCTCGACGATCGCCGCGTGCAGGTCGTCGGCCGTGTAGTCACGGTGCCGCCGGTGACGCGCGCAAATCGATTGCAACAGCGCGGTCAGGCGGTTCACGTCACTGCCCAGGAGTTCACGAAGGACCTGACGCTTGCGGTCGTACAGGACCGATCCGTAGTCGACGGCCTGCCCGATGAAGTCGGTGTAGATACGGTCGAAGTCCTCCGCGGCCGTCGGATCGACGAAGAGACCACCGGCGCGGTCGATGAACTCGTAGCCCGTCGTTCCCTCGATCGGCCACTCCACGCGCAGCTCCTCGTCGCGGTGCAGGATCTTCTCGGCCACGATCCAGGCATCGGGAGCCGCCGCGCGGAGGCGCTGGAAGTAGGCCAGGGGGTCGCGCAGGCCGTCCGGATGGTCGATGCGCAGGCCGTGGACGATGTCCTGGTCGATCCACTCGAGCAGTCGTGCGTGGCACTCGCGGAACACGTGGTCGTCCTCGATGCGCAGTCCCACCAGGGTGTCGATGTCGAAGAAGCGACGGTAGTCGAGCTCCTGCCCCGCGGTGCGCCAGAGCGCCAGGCGGTAGTGCTGCTTCTCGACCAGCCCGTCGAGCAGGTCCGGGGTGGCGTTCGCCTCGGCCACGACCGCATCGACGTCGGACGCGGCCACCCGATCCTCGTCGAGAAGACGTTCGAGCTGTTCGTGCAGGACCTTCTGGTCACGGTGCAAGCCGTCCACCGGAGGGTTGTCCGCGGTGCCGGCGGCGAGCCAGCGCATCGCGTCAGCGGTGAAGGCCAGGTCGTCGGACGCATGCCGTCGCGACGCGCGCTCCAGCAGGTCGTCGAGCGAGACGAACGAGATCGGGAAGGCGTGCTCGTGGTAGTGCAGACTGAAGTCGGCGCCGTGGCGCTCGAGTCGCAGCCCACCTGCTTCGAGCACCCGACCGTAGTGATCGCCGAGCACCGGCAGGAGGATCTTCTCGGGCTCGCCGTTGTTGCCCCAGTCGACGTCGAAGTACGACGCGTACCGGCTGGCCTCACCGTTCTCCAGGACGTCCCACCACCATGGATTCTCGGGGGTGATCGCCATGTGGTTGGGCACGATGTCGAGCACCTGCCCCATTCCGCGCGCCCGCAGCTCGCGATCGAGGACGGCGAAGCCGGCTTCCCCACCCAGTTCCTCGTTCGGGCGGGTGGGATCGACCACGTCGTAGCCGTGCGAGCTTCCCGGTGCGGCCTGCAGCACCGGCGAGCAGTACAGATGGTCGATCCCGAGGGCCTCGAGGTAGTCGACGATCTCCGCGGCGTTCCCGAAGCCGAAACCTGCGTGCAGTTGCACACGGTAGGTCGCCCGCGGCGTCGTGCCGACCGTTGCCACGTCAACCCCTCTTCAGCACGACGAGGGACCGGGCTTCGACCTCGAGATCGCGACCACCGGCGTGCTCGCGGGGTACGTTCGTGTCCGAAGCGGTGTTCAGCACTTCTCTCCACCGCTCGGTGTTGCCGTGGGTGGGAACACGGAAGGCCAGGGCTTCGTGGTGTGCGTTGAAGACCACGTAGAAGTCCGCGTCGGTCACCGGCTCGCCGCGCGCGTCGCGACTCAGGGCATGGCCCGACATGAACACACCGAGCGACTTGGCGAAGCCCGCCTCCCAGTCCTCGTCCCCCATCTCCGCTCCGTCGGGGCGGTGCCACACGACGTCCCGGATCGCCTCCCCGTGGATCGGGCGTCCGTGGAACCAGTGCCGACGACGGAACACGGGATGCTCACGCACCAGGGCCATCACCCGGCGCGTGAACTCGAAGAGCTCGTGGTCGGCACTCTCCCAGTCGACCCAGGAGATCTCGTTGTCCTGACAGTAGGCGTTGTTGTTGCCGTTCTGTGTCCGTCCGACCTCGTCGCCGCCCAGGAGCATCGGCACGCCCTGTGACAGGAGGAGCGTAGCGAGGAAGTTCCGCTGCTGCCGTGCCCGGAGTCGCTGCACCTCGGCGTCGTCGGTCGGTCCCTCCACCCCGCAGTTCCACGACCGGTTGTGGTCGGCGCCGTCGCGGTTGTCCTCACCGTTGGCCTCGTTGTGTTTGTGGTCGTACGAGACGAGATCACGCAGCGTGAAGCCATCGTGGGCGGTGACGAAGTTGATACTCGCCGAAGGCCGGCGTCCCGTCTCCTCGTACAGATCCGAGCTCCCGGTGATCCGGTAGGCGAACTCCGCCAACGTCTGGTCGGCACCTCGCCAGAAATCGCGGACGCAGTCGCGGTACTTGCCGTTCCACTCCGCCCAGCCGGGAGGGAAGTTGCCCACCTGGTAGCCGCCCTCGCCCAGGTCCCAGGGCTCGGCGATCAACTTCACCTGTGAGATCACGGGATCCTGGCCGATGATGTCGAAGAAGGCGCCCAGCCGGTCGACGTCGTGCAGCTCGCGGGCCAGGGCCGAGGCCAGGTCGAATCGGAAGCCGTCGACGTGCATCTCCAGCACCCAGTAGCGCAGGCTGTCCATGATCAGCTGCAGAGCACGCGGATGCGTCATGTCGAGGGTGTTGCCACAACCCGTGTAGTCGACGTAGTACCGCGGGTCCTCCGACGACAGCCGATAGTAGGCCGCGTTGTCGATCCCCCGGAACGACAGAGTGGGGCCCAGATGGTTGCCCTCGGCCGTGTGGTTGTACACGACGTCCAGGATCACCTCGATCCCCGCTTCGTGCAGACGGCGGACCATCTCCTTGAACTCGATCACCTGCCGGTCGGGACGATCGGCCCGCGCGTACCCGGCGTGGGGCGAGAAGTACCCGATGGAGTCGTAACCCCAGTAGTTCGTCAACCCACGTTCCTCGAGCTGACGCTCGCTCACGAAGCGATGCACGGGCATCAACTCGACGGCCGTCACGCCCAGGCGCCGGAGGTGATCGATCACCGAGTCGTGCGCGAGGCCCGCGTAGGTTCCGCGGAGCTCTTCCGGCACGCCGGGGTGCAAGCGTGTGAAGCCCTTGACGTGGACCTCGAGGATGGCGGTCTCGTGCCACGGCACGTGCAGGAGTTCGTCGCCGCGCCAGTCGAAGTGCGGATCGATCACCACGCACTTCGGCATGAAGTCCGCATCGTTCCGGTCGTCGTGCTCCAGGTCGGCGTCGTCGTGTCCGATCGGGTATCCGAAGACCTCGTCCCGCCACTCGATCCGGCCCTCGGTCGCCTTGGCGTAGGGATCGAGCAGGAGTTTGGCGGGATTGAAGCGATGTCCGGCACCGGGATCGTAGGGTCCGTGCACCCGGTAACCGTAACGCTGGCCCGGCGCGACGTCCGGCAGGTATCCGTGCCAGCAGTAGTCGGTGACCTCGGGCAGCTCGACCCGCTCCTCCTGACCGTTCTCGAAGAGACACAGCTCCACCGATTCCGCGTTCTCCGAGAACACGGCGAAGTTCGTACCTTCTCCGTCCCATGTCGCTCCCAGCGGATAGGCCTCTCCCGGCCAGATCTTCACACCCCACCTCCGATCGCGTCGACGGTCTCCGCCATCTTCCGCCCGTGCGGCCCCGGTCACCTCGGGGTCGGGCGCGGCCTCTTCGGTCGGGAGATCCCCGGCTGGCGACTCCGGAGATCCCGTTCCGGAGACGGCCCCACGACGCCGTGGGGACCCCGTCCCTGGTCGCCGGAGGACGGGGTCGTGTTCCCTGCCACCATGAATGCGAAGATCCGAGGAAGGAGTCGCATCATGACCACGGCACACGGACCCGATCCTCTGCCCGAGTCCGACTTCTGGTTCTATGGGGCCGTCGCGAAGAACTGGAGGTGGATGACCTCCCTGGGAGGGCTGGCCCTGCTGCTCGGTGTGATCGGGCTGCTGGCGGCCCTGACGTTGTCCCTGGCGACCGGCGTCCTCTTCGCCCTGTTGCTGCGGCATGCTGGCGATGCTGCTCGTCTCGATGGCTGCCCGCGACGCTCGGCGTCACTCGGACTACGCGCAGTCCCAGTGACACTTCCGGCCGCGCCTCAGGCCTCCTCGCCCACCACCAGGCGCATCTCCTCGTGCCGTCCGTGATCGAGCGAATGCATCAGGGTGAGGTACTCGCGGAGGTGCCGCGTGATCAGGAAGTTCTCACGTACGAACTCCTTCGCCTTGGCCCCCATCTCCTCGATCCGATCCGGCTGGTGCAGCAGGTAGCGGATCCGCAGGGCCGCCCCTTCCGGCGTGTTGACGAGGAAGCCGGTGTGGTGGTTCTTGACCTGCAGACGAATTCCTCCCACGTCGCCTCCGATCACGGGCCGGCTCTTCCACATGGCCTCGGTCACGGTGAGCCCGAAACCCTCGCGAACCGACTTCTGCAGGACGATGTCCGAGGCCCGTTGCAGCGCATTGACCTCGCGGTTGGCGTCGGCCGGGAGCAGGAGGACGTGGATCGACGGGTCCTGCTCGGCGGCCGCAGTCACCTCGGACAGGACGATCTCGCCCTCGGGGTCGTCGCTCGCTCCGCCGCCGGCGAGCACCAGTTGGAGCGACGGAACGAAGCGCCGCGCGAGGCGGAACGCGCGGATCACCCCGACCGGATCCTTGAAGCGGTCGAAGCGTGAGATCTGCACGATCAGTGGTCGCTCGGGATCGATCCCGTACTCGCCGACCACCTCGTCCACGATCGCCCGGTCGAGATCGACGTTCTTGTCGGCGAGGGGGTCGATGCTGGGCGGGATCAGGTACTGACGGTGCGGAAGCTCCTGGGCGAAAGCGGCGAGCGAGAACACGCTGGCGTCGTAGGGCGTGACGAAGCGGCGCAGGTACTTCCACACGGGCCGGTACGGGTGGCTGGCATCGATGTGGCAGCGCCACACCCACTTGCCCTTGTGGTCGGGGAAGTGTTCCAGCAGTGCCGCCGGTTGGGGATCGTGGACGAACACGAAGTCCGCGTCCTCGAGCACGGGCCGTAGCTGCTCGGCGGTGCGTGCGTTGGTCTCCTCGTAGACACGGAGCAGGTTCTCCGCGATCGGCATCCGATTGCCCTGCAGCGTGTTGTGCATGCCCTTGGTGCATTCGAAGAAGTCCGAATCGCCCGTGATCACCTCCCAGTGCGTGTCGATCCCCAGTTCCTGCATGAACGGAACCAGTTTGCGAAGGATCTCGGCCACGCCCCCGCCACTGCGGGTCGAGTTCACGTGGACGACCTTGGCTCCCTCCAGGGGACGGGTGAGCTGGCGTACCTGCTCGATGACGTCCGGTCCGGCGACCCGTTCGTAGTCCTGCAACACGGTGATCAGTCCTCCCCTTCGTGGACGGCTTCGCACACGGTGGCCAGCTCGCTGCGAAGCTCGGCCAGACTGCCGAAATACGGATCCACACCGGCCAGGGCCTCGAGCAGCGCCCGGTGCTCGTCCCCCCAGGCCTGGAGCCAGTCGCTGAAGTCGTCTTGGTGGTCGGGGGTTCTACGGCGCGCGTCGATGAAGTGGTAGAAGATGCTGCTCGTCGACATGCGCGAGACGTGTTCG
>DATFKK010000124.1 GCA_035268685.1 Candidatus Krumholzibacteriia bacterium
AGATCGGCTTCAACCGGATCTCGATGGGCGTGCAGGACCTCTGCTCGCGTGTCCAGGAAGCCGTGCAACGCGTACAGCCGACCGAGATGACCTACGCGTTCTACTCGATGTGCCGCGACGTGGGCTTCGAGAGTGTGAACATGGACCTGATCTACGGTCTTCCCTACCAGAACGTCGAGCGCTTCGGCGAGACGGTGGACCAGGTCGTCGAGTGGGGGCCCGATCGCGTGGCCGTGTTCAACTACGCGCACGTCCCGTGGATCAAGCCGCACCAGGAGAGAATGCCGGCCGAGGCGCTTCCCGAACCGCGCGAGAAGGTTGCGATCTTCCTCGAGACCGCGCGGCGCTTCACCGCCGGTGGCTACGAGGCGATCGGGATCGACCACTTCGCGAAGAAGGACGACGCACTGGCCGTGGCGCGCCGCGCCGAGAACCTGCGGCGGAACTTCATGGGCTACACGACACAGCCCGAGACCGAGGCCGTGGCCTTCGGCGTGACCAGCATCAGCGAGATCAGCGGGACCTACGCGCAGAACGCCACCCGCCTGAGCGAGTACCAACGCCAGGTGAAGTCCGGGCAGCTCACCACGCACCGCGGCGTTCGCATGAGCGACGACGATCGTCTGCGCAACGAGGTCATCATGGATCTCATGTGCAACCTGGCGATCGACAAGCGTCGCGTCGAACAGCGCCACGGCGTGGACTTCGACGCCACCTTCGCGGACGCTCTCGAGGCGTTGCGGGAGATGGTCGACGACGGGCTGGTGGAGTTGAGTGACGACCGCATCGGTATGACCGAGCGCGGTTACCTCTTCGTGCGCAACGCGGCCATGCACTTCGACGCCTACCTGGAGCCGCCCGGCAGCAGCGACAAGCCCCTGTTCTCACGAACCGTCTAGAGGCGGTTCCGTCGCCCCTGTCGATTGGAGCCCCACATGGCAACGCAGCGCGTCGTCGTCCTCGGAGCCGGGATCGCGGGACTGGCCGCGGCCTACCGCATTCGCGAACAGGCCCGCGAGCGGGACCTCCCCGTCGAACTGCTCGTGCTCGAGGCGGGCCACGAAGTCGGAGGCAAGATCGGCACCGTCGGCGAGGACGGATTCCTCTGCGAGACGGGCCCGAACGGATTCCTGGACAACGAGCCCGCCACCCTGCGGCTGGTCGACGACCTCGGCCTGCACGACGACCTCCAGCGCAGCGAGGACGAGGCCCGACGACGCTACCTGGTGCGCAACGGGCGAATGGTCGAAATGCACATGAACCCGGCGAAGTTCATGCGCTCGCCGCTGCTGTCGACCCGGGCCAAGCTGCGCATGGCCGGCGAGTACTGGGTGAAGCCGAAGACGAGCGACGACGACGAGACGGTCGGTGACTTCGGCCGCCGGCGTCTGGGGCGGGAGTTCACCGAGGTCATGCTCGACAGCATGGTGAGCGGGATCTTCGCGGGCGACGTCGATCGTCTGAGCGTGGCCGCGGCCTTCCCGAAGGTCGCCACGCTCGAGGAGGAGCACGGCGGGCTGTTCCGCGGGATGCTGGCCAAGCGGCGCGAGGTGCGCGCCCGCAAGCAGGCGGCGAAGGCCGCGGCTGCGAAGCCCTCGGAGAACGGGACCGTTTCGGACACGCCGCGCAAGGTCGAGGCCGGCCCCGGCGGTGTCCTGCACAGCTTCCGCGAGGGCATGGGCCAGCCGATCCGCACCCTCGCCGAGGAACTCGGTCCGGAGATCGTCCGGCTCGGCACGGCCGTGGCCCGGATCGAGAAGCGGGATGGCGGTTTCCGCGTACAGATGGCCGAGGGCGACGCGATCGAGGCCGATGCGGTCGTCGTGGCTCTGCCGGCGCCGGCGGCGAGCCAGGTCCTGCGCGGTTGTGCCGACGAGGCCAGTGCCGCGCTCGCCGAGATCGTGATCGCCGGCGTGCACGTCGTGCACCTGGGCTTCCGCCGCGACCAGGTGCGCGATCCGCTCGCCGGTTTCGGCGCACTGATCCCCCGCCGCGAGGGCATCCGCACGCTCGGCTCGATCTTCACCTCGAGCACCTTCTCCGGGCGGGCGCCGAAGGGCTACGTCCTGCTCACCAACATGATCGGCGGTCGGCACGATCCCGACGCCGATCGTCTGGGCGACGAGCAGCTGCGGCAGCAGGTCCTGGGCGACATCGGCCCCCTGCTCGGATTCGAGGGCGAACCGGTGTTCAGCAAGGTCATCCGCTGGGCGCGGGGCATTCCCCAGTACGAACGCGGACACCTCGAGCGCGTCGAGCGCGCGCGGTCCGATGCCGAACGCGTGGGCGGACTCTTCCTCGCCGGCAACAGCGTGGCCGGTGTCAGCTTCAACCACTGCGTCCTGCACGCCGAGTCCCTCGGAGTCGACGTGTGCGATCAACTGCAGCACCGGGCCGGGGATCCGGCCACGGGCTCTCGCGAAGGAAAGGCGACCTCGTGACCCAGGTTCCCGATCTCGTCCGCCTCGGTACCCGCGGAAGTCCCCTGGCTTTGTGGCAGGCCCACTGGTGCCGTGATGCCCTGCTCGCCGCCCATCCCGGACTGCGGGTCGAGGTCGTCGAGGTCGAGAGTGCGGGCGACGTCGATCTGCAGACGCCGCTCGTGCAGATGGGCGAGATCGGAATCTTCACCAAGACCCTCGAGGCGGCGCTGCTCGGCGGGAAGATCGACCTGGCCGTGCACTCGTTGAAGGACGTGCCCGCGGCACTGGCCGACGACACCGAGATGGTCGCGGTGAGCG
>DATFKK010000125.1 GCA_035268685.1 Candidatus Krumholzibacteriia bacterium
ACACGAACCCCCCAACACGAACCCACGAGCGATCATCCGACCTAGATCCGGAACCGCGGCCGGTGCCCGCGGCCCGATCCGGAGCGGGCCCACGCCCGCGCGGTGGACGGTGGTGCGCACCCACGGCGCCGCGCGAAAACCGATCCCGCTTCCACCGCGGAAGTGAGCGAAACGAATGTCGGCCTCGAATCCGGCGCCCGGCGCCCAGCGCCCAACACCCGCGCCACCGCGCCCCGCCCCTACTTCCGGAACGGCCCGCTGATCATGTTCCAGGCGACCATGCCGAACATGTCGGGATTGTTCTCGAGCCGGCGCATCGAGTAGGGGTGCCACTGCTCGCCGTAGGGCACGTACAGACGCACGCGCACGCCGAGCCCCACGAGCTCGCGTTGGAGCCCTTCACGCGGGACGCCCAGCAGGTGCTGCACCTCGACCTCTTCCATGGGCTTGCCCATGCGCTCGGCCAGAGCGAGGCTGTCGCGGATCACCCACTCCTCGTGGGTGGCGATGCCGACGTGCTGGCCGTTGGCCCACAGCACCTCGAGCAGCTCGAGCAGGTGCTGCTTCATCTGGTGCTTGTCCTGCATCGCGATCTCAGGGGGCTCGCGGTAGATCCCGATGCACAGGCGCACGTTCGGCTGCAACGGTGCGAGATCTGCGATGTCCTGGCGAGTGCGGAACAGGCGGGACTGCAACACCACGCCGCAGTTGTCGAAACCGGCCTCGCGGAAGCGGCGGTAGAGGCGCAGGGTCGAGTCGATGGTGGTGTGGTCCTCCATGTCCAGGCGCATGAACTGGCCACTGTCGCGGGCGAGCGACAACAGGGCTACGGCGCGCTCGTAGCACGCTTCTTCGTCCATCATCTGCCCCAAGGCACTGAGCTTGATCGACACGTTGCCGTGTTCGCGGCGGCTGGCCATGTCCTGGATCAGCGCGTGGAACTCGTCGTAGTAGGCCTGGATGTCGGCGTCGTTCTCGACGTCCTCGCCGAGCACGTCGCAGGTCGAGTGGAGGCCGCGTTCCTTCCAGATACGGTCGACGGTCTGCAGGGCCTCCTCCCGGGTCTCGCCGGCGATGTAGGCGTCGGCGGCCAGGCGCACGAGCGGCTTGGGCGCCGCCCGCAGGACACCGACCATGCCCTTGTGGAACATGCGCTTCAGCGCGCCCTCGTGGTGGGTGGGCGGGGCGCCGGTCTCGCTGGCGGTGGCCTTGCTCCAGGCGCCACGCGGGGTGGGGCGGGAGTCGGTCGAGTTGCGATCGTCGACGGAAGCCATTCGGTCCTCCGGGTGCGCGAGGTGGGAACGACGAGGGTCAGTCGAGGAGATCCAACAGGGCGTCCACGAGTTCGGGGTGACGGAACTCGAAGCCGGCGTCCAGCGCCCGCTGGGGCACCACCCGCTTGCTGGCGAGCAGCTCCGTCGAGAACTCGCCGAACAACATCTGCAGGGCGAAGGCCGGCGCCGGGACGAACGAGGGGCGCCCGAGCACGTCACCGAGAACGTCGGCGAACTCCTTCTGGCGCAGGACACCCGGCGCGGCGGCGTTGTAGGGGCCGTCCCATCGCTCGTCCACCGACGTTATCAACATACGGACGAGGTCGTCCCGATGGATCCAGCTCCACCACTGGTCGCCGGAGCCGAGCGGGCCGCCCACCCCGAAACGGAAGGGGGGCAGCATCTGCTGCAGCGCACCCCCCGCGGGGTCGAGGACGATGCTGATGCGGAGCTGGACCACGTCCAGGCCGAGCGCACGGGCATGGACCCCCTCGGTCTCCCACTCGACACAGGTCCGGGCGAGGAAGTCGTCGCCGGGCTCGTCGTCTTCGCGGAGTTCGTCGTCGGCCCGGTCGCCGTAGTAGCCGATCGCGCTCGCACTCACCAGTGTGCGTGGGCGGTCGTCGAGGCCGCGCAGGCTGTCGACGAGGTGCCGGGTGCCGAGAACCCGGCTGTCGCGGATGCGCTTCTTCTTGTCGTCGGTCCAGCGGCCGGCCACGTTCTCGCCGGCCAGGTGGATGATCGCATCGACGCCGTCGAAGACTTCGCGGGGCGCGGGGCCGACGTTCGGGTCCCACTTCACGTGCCGGTAGATCAACGGGAGCTGACTCGCCGCCCGCAGGGGGTTCCGGGACGAGGCCACGACCTCGACGTCGCGCTCCACCAGGGCCGCCACGAGGGCGCGCCCCACGAAACCGGTCGCGCCGGTCACCAGAATGCGCATGGTCCCAGGCACTCGCGTAAGGGTGGACGTTCCCGGGGCTCGGAGGTCCCCGACCGACACCACATGCTACAGCAAGCGTGCACGGTCGGCAGCGGTCCGCACCACGTAGAAGCTGTGATGGAGATGCGATCGGATCAGAGGAACAGCAACAGGCTGAGCGCCATGATCGCCATACCCGAGATGAGCCCGTAGATCGCACCGTGATGCTCGCCGTACTGCTCCGCCGCGGGCAGGAGCTCGTCGAGCGAGATGAACACCATCACGCCCGCCACGCCGGCGAAGACGGTTCCGAACAGGACGTCGGACATGAAAGGCCGGAGCAGGAAGTAGCCGAGCGCGGCTCCCAGCGGCTCACTGAGGCCCGACAGGAACGACAGCCGGAATGCTCGCTTGCGGCTGCCGGTGGCGTAGTAGATCGGAACGGCCACGGCGATCCCCTCGGGGATGTTGTGGATCGCGATCGCCACGGCGATCGACACGCCGACCGACGGGTCCTCGAGGGTGCTGAGGAAGGTCGCCAGGCCCTCCGGGAAGTTGTGCAGGGCGATCGCGAAGGCCGAGAAGAGGCCCATGCGCATGAGCCGGTGCTGCCGTCGCTCGTCTTCGGTCATCTCCTCCACGCGGCGGAGCTCGTGGGGGTTGCCGCCCTCGAGCGCGGGTAGCCGATCGAGCGCCGCCATGACCAGGATCCCCGCGAAGAACCCGCCCGTCGTGGCCCATGAGGCCGCCGGCTCGCCCAGGGCGATCGCCAGCGAATCGTGCGCCTTGGCGATGATCTCGACGAAGCTCACGTAGATCATCACGCCGGCCGACAGGCCCAGCGACACGGCGAGGAAGCGCGCGTTCGTGCGCTTCGAGAAGAACGCGATGGCGCTGCCGATGCCGGTGGACAGGCCCGCGAACAGCGTCAGTCCGAATGCGAGGAGGACCGGACCCTCGAGCATGGGATCATCGACCTTCCAGCAGGCCGAGCAGGTCGTCGTGTCCGGACTCGCGGGCCAGGTCGACGGGCGTGCGGCCCGCGTCGTCGGCGAGGTCGGGGTCGGCGCCGTGTTCGAGCAGGCGACGCGCCATCATCGTGTTCCCCGCGGCGGCGGCGGCGTGCAGGGCCGAATGGCCGCGGGCCTGGCGCGCGTTCACCGACGCACCGTCGCGCAACAGGAGCCCCACGATGTCGGAGTCCCCGCCCGCGGCGGCGCTGTGCAGGGGACGAACGGCACTCTCGTTGTCGGCGGGAACGTTCACGTCGGCCCCGCTGTCGATCAGCAGGTCGACCGCATCGAGGTGCGCGAAGAAACAGGCGAGGTGCAGCGGCGTGAAGCCGTCCCCCGCGCGCGCCGCGACCCGTGACGGGTCCTCGCGCAGGCCTCGCCGTAGCTGATCGGTACGGCCCAGGGCCGCGGCCTCGAAGACGTCGAGGTCCGGGTCCTCGCGGAGCAGGAGGTCGAGGGCTTCGTTCGCGCGATGGTGGAGAGCCAGCAGGATCGCCGACACGCCGTCGGCGTCCCGGGAAGCGGCGGCCGAGGGATCCCGTTCGAGGATCTCGCGGACCCGGGCGGAATCGCCCCCACGGATGGCGCGAAGGATCTCGTGCGGCATGGCGGCGGACTCCGCGGGCAAGAGGAGGGAGCGCGTTCGGGGCCGCAGTCTACTCGCAGTCCCCTGTGGGCGCACGCACGCTTCGTGCCGTCAGTCGTCGTCTCCGCCCAGGTCGGGATCTCCGATGATGTCGAAGGGATACACGCGGAAGCGCACCGACATACCGATGGTGACTCCCGTGTAGTCGATCTCGAACTCCGGGATGTCACCGGGCGGCACCGGGCGCGCGTCGCTGCGCGGGCTCACCGTCACGTCGGTCTCGCGCGTGACCGCCGACCGGAACGCGACGAAGGGCAGGAACGACAGCTCGGTCGTGAACTCGAGTTCGGCCATCGCCTGCACTTCCCAGAACACGCCCGAGCCCGTCACCTCGAAGTTGCTGAGACCGCTGAAGTCCTCGTCGTCGCCGCGCGATTCGAAGCGGCCGGCGCCGAAGCCCAGGAGGAGCGAATTGCCGTACCCCTCCGTCCCGAGGCGGAAGTCGAAGCCGGCCCCGAAGACGTTGGCCGGGATGTTCAGGCTGACCGTCTTGTTCGATCCCGGCGAGGCGAAGCGATCCGGAGCGTCGGCCTCGAGCAGGTACGGGAGCCGCTCGTAGAAGAGCCAGGCGTTGATCGTCTCGGTCACCGTGAAGCCGACGCGGACGTCGAAGGGGATCCCCCACTCCTTGTCGAAGAACTCGACCTCCTCGGAGATGTCGAAGCTCTGGCGTCCGGTCGACAACCGGGTGGCCAGCTCTTCGAGCGGATCGGGGTCGGTGTCGTTGTAGAAGCCCATGCCCCCGCGCATGCCGACCCAGATCAGCGTGTCGTCGAGAGCGTGGGCGGGAATCGGCAGTGCGCATGCCAGGGCGCACGCCAGCGCGAGCAACGATGAGCGCATGGAATGGTCTCCAGGGACGGGGACGCCGTGCCCACAATATGCGGATCCGCCGCCCCCGGGTCCAGCGGGGCGGCGGGCCGCGATCTCAGGCGCCCAGTCGTTCGCGTACGAGGGTGCGCAACGAGGAGGCCTTCTCCTCGGCCGTACCCAGCGCCGCGTCGGCTCGCTCGCGGGTCTCGGAGACCCAGGCGTCGTCCCCCTCGATGCCGTTCAGGTTGATCAACACGTTGTAGAACGCAGCCTCGGCGCCGGCCAGGGCGCACAGGCCGGCCACCCCCGCGTCGCTGAGCGAGTTCGGGTTGCCCTTCTCGGCGGCTTGCCGGGCCAGGTCGAAGACCGGCAGCGTTCGCTCGAGCACGTCGAGAGGCACGAGCGTGGCACCACGGTTGGCCTCGCGCAGGGCGCGCTCCTTGGCGGCTTTCTCCTCGGGGGTCCCGGCCGGCAGGCGGTTGGCCTCGATCACCCTGGTGAAGGCGTCGGTGTCGGCGTCGATCGCGCGGACGAACCAGTCCTTGTGCTGCTGGGCTTCCTCCGCGATCGCGCTCATGGTGTCGCGGGCCTCGGCCGGGTCGCGCCAGATCACGCTGAGGTTGGGCACCATGGCGGCGAGAGCGGCGGCCATCGATCCGCACAGCGCGGCCACGCTGCCCCCGCCGGGCGCGGGAGACTCGCTCGACAGCTCGTCGGCGAAGTCCCGGATGCTCAGCGTGCGCAGGCCTTCCTCCCGGCGCAGCCGGTACTCGATGATCTTCTCCTGCGGATCGAAGTCGGTGACGTCGCGCAGTCCGAGCGAGCGGATCGCGGTGTCGACGAGGTCCTTCTCGGGAACGCCCGCGGACTTGTTCATCTTCTGCAGGTAGTGGCGTCCGGCGTCGAGCATGGCCTGCAGCGGGACCAGGCCGACGATCTCGCTGCCCGTGACGCGCACACCGAGATCACGGGCTTCCTCCTCGCAGGCGTCGAAGACCACGTGGACCGGTGTCTCGCGGAAGTTCGTGAGGTTCATCGACACCTGCGCCGTGCCGAACTCCTCGATCGTCCAGCCGATGCCCTTCACGTTCTTCAGGCGGCCGGGAACCTTGAGCGGCTTGCCGTTCTCGTCGCGGACGATCTGCCAGTTCTCGTCGCGCTTGGCGCGGCCCTGTTCGCGCACGCGCAGCGCGATCTCGTGGGGCAGGCGCTTGTCGGCGGTGTTCACGTTGACGTTGTAGGCGATCAGGAACTCGCGGGCGCCCACGGCGACCACGCCGAACTTCGGGTCGAAGGTGGCGGGGCCGAAGTCGGGCTTCCACTTCGGATCGGACAGCTTCTTCTCGAGGGCCTCGTACTCGCCGCTGCGGACCACCGACAGGTTCTGCCGCTCCGGCGTGCGCGCGGCGTTCTCGTAGAAGTAGCCGCTGATCCCGAGCTCTTCGCCGAGGCGCTGGCCGAGCCGGTGGGCGAGCTCGACGCAGTCGTCCATGTCGACGCCGCTGACCGGCACGAAGGGACACACGTCGGTGGCCCCGAAGCGCGGGTGCTCGCCCGAGTGGTGCCGCATGTCGATCAGTTCCTGCGCCTTCTTCACCAGCTGGAAGGCGCCCTCGACCACGGTCTCGGGCGTGCCGACGAAGGTGATCACGGTGCGGTTCGTGGCCGCGCCTGGGTCGACGTCGAGCAGCTCGCAGCCTTCGACCTGGTGGATCACGCCGGCCACGGCGTCGATGACGGCACGGTCACGGCCTTCACTGATGTTCGGAACACATTCCACGACGCGCATGGGGGCTCCTCCGCGCGAGAAGGGGGTTCGCTCAGGGCGATCGGCGGAGGAGTGTAGCAGCGTGCGGGGAGTTCGGCGAGGGGGGCGATTCCGGGCTCGCCCCCGCCCGTCGTCGCCCCGATCAGAACAAGGTCTCGAAACCCAGTCCGTATACCAGAGCCATGCGGCCGCCCTCGATCCAGTCGAGCGAAACCTCGGGGCCGATGCCGAAGGCGTGGCCCAGGTGGAAGGTGTAGCCACCGCCGACCCGCAGCATCGTCTCGCGATTGTCGCCGGTGTACTTCAGACCGGGCGCAGCCAGTAGCCGGGCCTGGTCGGTCACGTACCACGACACCGGCGCCATGACGAAGGCTTCGTGCAGGGTCTCGAAGCCGGCGCGTTCCCACAGCAGACCGACACCGACGGCGGCGGCGAGGCGGTAGGAGTAGGACAGGCCGAAGCTGCCGACGTTGTCCGAGGAGTGGCTGCCGTGATCGTCGCCGTGGTGGTCGTCGGGTGCGGCCTCGCCGCTCGAACCGCTGGCCAGCTCGGTCGCCGGGCCGACGAAGACCATGAGCGTGTGGGCCGGATGCGCGGCGTGGGCTCCGTGGGGCTCGGCGTGCAGCGCGGGGTCGTTCGCGGCTTCCGCGCTCGCCGGCGCGAAGGAGCAGACGCAGAGGAACAAGGCGAGGACGCCGAGCAGGGTCGGCAGGGGGTGGCGGTCGGTGGTCTTCATAGGGGGCTCCAGGGTCGAGGGTCGGTTTCCGCACCGGTTGAACGCATCAGAGGGCGTCGCGGTCGCGGGCGGTCTCGTCGGGCAGGACCCGGGGGTGGGTGGTCTCTGGAGAGAGCACCTACCACTCCGGCTCGAACTTCTTGTTGCGGCCGTGGGTGATCGCCGGCTTCTGACGCCCGGGCATGTAGCCGATACGGACCGGGCCGCGGATGTAGGTGGTCACCTCGAGCGGCTGGTTCTTGCCACCGGCCCAGATCTTCACCCCGGGGTAGACTCCTTCGTCGACCCAGACCATGCCGTAGCGGCGGCGCATCTTGATGCGGCGGCGCAGGAGGCGTTCGGCGTCCGAGAGCTGCTGCTCCTTCTGGTGGAGCTGCTGCAGGTAGACCTCGAGCTTCTGCAGGACCAGGGTCTCCTTCTCGGTGCGCGTGCGCTTGCGCTGCATGGAGTCGATCTGTTCCTGGCGCTTCTCGATCTCGAGCTGGAGGTCGGCGCGCTCCTGGATCTGTTCGGCCTGCTTGCTCTCGAGATCGGCGTCGATCCCCACGCTGATGCTGGTCGGGACCTCGGATTCGGAGCCGAGCTCGGCCACGTACAGGGAGCCGCCGATCTGCCAGTTGCCGCCCACCAGGCGGTTGCCGGTCGCGGTGACGTCACCGCCGATCACGGCGTTCAGGCGCATGAGCTCGCCCCTGCTCACGAGCTGGCCGCCGCAGGTCAGGTCGAGCTCGCGGCCGAAGCCCAGGTCGACGTCTCCGTCGGCGTGCACCGAGATCTTGTTCCGGCCGATGATCCCCTGCTTCACGGTGATCCCGGCGCCACTGTGCAGCGGCGCACTCTCGACGTAGCCGTTCACCGAGATGCTGCCGGTGGCCGTCACGTCGAAGCCCTCGAGGACGTCGCCGTTGACGTCGACGGCCCCGTCGAAGTCGATGCTCGCCGTCGAGAAGTCGACCGCGCTCACCTTGTAGACCTGCGAGACGCTCACGCGGCCCTTGGCGTACTCGACCTGGCCGCCCACCAGAGATTCGATGTGGGTGTGGTCCTCGTCGGTCCAGGCCACCGTGTGGTGGAGCTTCGGCCGCCAGGGCCGCCCGGGTTCGGGATCGATGCGGACTCCGCGAACGGTGCGGCCGGGCGTCCCCTCGGTCGGCGGAACCCAGCGGGCCAGGACCGTCTCGGGAGCGACGCTGGTCTTGTTGCGATGGAAGTGGTCGACCGAGCCGTCCGGACGGTGCAGCGGGACGCGTTCGAAGAACTCTCCCAGCCATTCGAGCGTGGCGTCGTCGCCGTCGACGGGGCTCTCGCCGCGGGCGATCACCGCCGGTCCGCCGCGCTTTCCGGAGTTCACGGCCTCGAGGACCTCGAACACGGCGTCTTCGTCGACCCCGACCAGCCCCTCTTCCTCGGCCAGGTACCGCAGGAACTCGGCCGGCTCGGGAACGTCACCCGAGCCGCGGGGAAACGACAGCGTGGCCTCGAGGCCGTCGTCGCTGATCTGCAGGTCGTACGCGGCGGTGGTGGTCATGACCCCTCTCCCGTGGTCTCGTCCCGGGCTCGCGCGTCTCGTGGTCCGCGGTACGGCACACCGGTTCGATCGGAGGTTTCGGCGGGGGCGGGGCGGTTCTTGAGCATGATTCCGGGTCGTGGCTTGGACGCCGCGCCGACGGCGGGGTAGACTCGCGCGATCCGTGCCCTTCCCCTGGTGCGACGGAGCCATGGAAACGACCGGAACTCCTTCACCGGGCGGTTCGCCGCCGAGCTACTGGGACTATCTGCGTCTCGACGCACTGCTTTCGTTGCAGGGCGGTCTCGACGACGACGAGAGCCGCCTCATGCCCGACGAGCTCCACTTCGTGGTGGTCCATCAGGTCTTCGAGCTGTGGTTCAAGCTCTGCCTGCGCGAGCTGCGACTGGCGCGCGATCACCTGCTGGAGCCCGAGGTTCCCGAGGAGACGGTTCCCTACGTCGTGCACCACCTCGGCCGCGTGTCCGAAATCATGAAGTTGATGGTCCAGCAGTGGAGTGTAATGGAGACGCTCACGCCGCAGGACTTCCTGGCCTTTCGCGACAAGCTCGTGCCGGCCAGCGGCTTCCAGAGTTTCCAGATGCGGGAGATCGAACTGGTCCTGGGAATGGGCGAGCACGAGCGACCGGACTACGGCGGGGTGGACCCCCTGGAGCACATCCTGGAGGCGGCGGAGACCTCGCCGACGGGCGCCTTCGTCCGTGAACGGATCAGGTCGACGCGGCGGGAGCCGACCCTGCGCTCGGCTCTTCACGCGTGGCTCTTCCGCACGCCCATCCAGGGAAGCCGGCCCGGCGAGCCGGGCGACGATGCCCGGATCGCCGAGTTCCTCGACGCGTACCTCCAGGCCTACCGGGTCGACCAGGAGGCCATGGCGCAGCGGCTCGAGGCGGCCTCGGTGGCCGACGACGAGGCCCTGCGCCGCCGTGTGGACCGGACCCTCGAGGCCGCCCGTCGGTTCCTCGAGGCCGACGACGTCGCGCCCGACCGTCGCCTGGCCCTGCGCCGCGCCCGGGCGGGACTGTTGTTCGTCGAGTCCTACCGCGAACTCCCACTGCTCGCGTGGCCGCGAACGCTGGTCGACGCGGTGGTCGAGGTCGAGGAACAGTTCGTCCTGTGGCGGCACCGGCATGCCCGCATGACCGAGCGGACGATCGGGCGCCGCGTCGGCACCGGTGGGAGCAGTGGTGTCGACTATCTCGACGAAGCGGCCCGCGGTCGGATCTTCCCGGAGCTGTGGACGGTCCGCAGCCTGTTGCTCCCGCGCGAGGCCCTGCCCGCGCTGCGCGATCCCGCGTCGTACGGTTTCGCACGCTGAACCCCTTCCCGGAGGACGCCTCCATGGCGGTCACCATCGATCTCACCGGACGCCGGGCCCTGGTCTGCGGGGCCAGCAGCGGCCTCGGCCGGGCCATTGCCACCGCACTCGCCGACGCCGGAGCCGGGGTCTTCGTGCTCGCCCGCAGCGCCGAGAAGCTCGAAGCGCTGTGCGACGAACTCCGCGAACGCGGGGCGGCGACGGCCACCCCGATCGCCGTGGACATGGACCGGCTCGTCGACTTCGCCACCGCGATCAAGGACCGCGTGGCCGGCGCGGGCGGAGTGCACATCTGCGTGCACAACACCGGAGGCCCGGCAGCAGGCCCCATCCTCGAGAAGAGCGAGGAGGACCTGGTGCACGTCTTCGGCCGGCACCAGATCACCGCGCACTTCCTCGTGCGCGCTCTGCTGCCCTTCATGCAGAAGGAGGGCTACGGTCGCTTCGTGAACGTGCTGTCGACGTCGGCGCGTGAGCCGATCGAGAACCTCGGACTGAGCAACGTCGTGCGCGCCGGCATGGTCGGTTGGGCGAAGACCGTCGCCCACGAACTTCCGCCCAACGTGACGATCAACAACGTGCTGCCCGGCTACACCGCCACCGAACGTCTGACCGAGCTCAAGGCCGCCCTGAGCGAACGCACCGGACGCAGCGAAGAGGAGATCGAACGGTCCTGGGTGGACACGATCCCCGAGGGACGGGTGGGCCGGCCGGAGGAGCTCGCCGCCGCCGTCCTGTTCCTGGTGTCGCCCCTGGCCAGTTACGTGCGCGGTCACAGTCTGCCCGTCGAGGGCGGCCGCCTGCGAGGGCTGTAGGCATGGACTACGACATCTTCTTCTCGATCAGCCAGACGCCGGTCGACGGCTACGTCCCCGACGAGGCGACGATGTTCGGGAACTTCTTCGACCAGGTCGAGGCGGCCGACGGGCTCGGCTTCGGCACCGCGTGGATCGCCGAGGCGCACCTGTCGAGCGAGGTGCAGAAGACCCATCGCAAGCCGGTGATCCCGCACTGGCAGGGCGAGGTGGGCCTGAACGTCGACTTCCTGCAGCTGGCCACCCGGGTCTTCCGGCGCACGAACCGCATCGAGTGCGGCAGCGCGGTCATGAACATCCTGTGCAACGGCGGTCCGGTGGCCGCGGCCGAGCGCATCGCGGCCTTCTGCACCCTGCACGGCCTCGACCGCGAGGAGCGGCGGCGGATCCAGGTGGGCTTCGCCGCCGGTCGCTTCGACTTCAACAACACGCCGACGGGGATCCGCCCGCAGAACTTCTTCGAAGAAGCCTTCTGGCCCCTCGTGAAGGGGAAGATCTTCGAGGAGGCGGCACTCGTCTTCTGTCATCTGCTGCGCGGCGACGTCGTCGAGAGCGAGGAGTTGCCGAAGGCGAAGGTGACCCGCGACGACGTGAAGAGCGACGACGAGTGGGACGAACTGCTCCGGGCCGCGGGCTCTTCGCCAACGGTGAAGTCGATCGAGCTGCCGCACCGATGGAAGTTCGAGGCCACGAAGATCGTCCCCCAGG
>DATFKK010000126.1 GCA_035268685.1 Candidatus Krumholzibacteriia bacterium
GGTCCGTCTCGCGTTGTCGCTGGCAGCCGGGGGGATCATCGGTCTCGAGCGACAGTGGCAGCAGAAGCCCGCCGGCCTGCGCACGCACATGATGGTCGGTCTGGGCGCCGCGGCCTTCACGCTCATCGCCCTCGAGTTGCACGCGGCGATCGTCGAGGCCGGTTCCGACGTCAGTCGGGTCGACCCCCTTCGCTTCCTGCAGGGACTCGTGGGAGGGATCGGCTTCCTCGGTGCGGGCACCATCATCCGCGACCGGGACTCCGTCCACGGGCTCACCACGGCGGCGAGCATCTGGGTCGCGGGTGCGCTCGGCGCGGCGTGCGGAGGGGGCCACTACGTGATCGCGGGTGTCACGGCCGGCCTCGCCCTCCTGATCCTGCTCGTGCTCGGCGCGGTCGAGCACCGCATGGACGACACCTCCTCCGACCCCGATCAGGTACCGTGAACATGATCCAGCGAACGTGCAACGTGGTCCTGCTGACCCTGGTGGTCGCGAGCGTCGCCGTCGACGCGTCGGCCCAGTACTTCGGTCGCAACAAGGTCACCTGGGAGCAGTTCGATTTCGAGGTGATCCATACCGAGCACTTCGACATCTACCACTACCCCGAATCGGCCGCATCGGTGCACGACTTCGGCCGCATGGCCGAACGCTGGTACGCGCGGCACTCCGACCTGCTCGACCACGAGTTCGCCGAACGCAAGCCGATCGTCCTGTACGCCGACGACACCGACTTCCAGCAGACGAACGTGATCTCGGGCACGATCGGCCAGGGCACGGGCGGAGTGACCGAGAGCTTCAAGAATCGCATCGTGATGCCGCTGACCGCTTCGTACGCCGAGACCGATCACGTTCTCGGCCACGAACTGGTCCACGTCTTCCAGTACGACATGATCGAGCGGGCCACCGGCCGCCTGCAGGGTCTGCGCAACATTCCCCTGTGGTTCGTCGAGGGCATGTCGGAGTACCTGTCGATCGGACCCGTCGACGCACACACGGCGCTGTGGCTGCGCGACGCGGTGTTGCGTGACGAGCTTCCCGACCTCGACGACCTGGCGCGCGATCCGCGCTACTTCCCCTATCGATTCGGGCACGCGGTGTGGTCGTACGTGGCGTCGCGGGGCGGTGACGACGCCGTCCGCGCCTTCTTCGTGACCAGTCTGCGCGACGGCGTCGAGGTGGGGATCGAGAGCGTTCTCGGGGTGGATCCCGAGACCTTCGTCGAGAACTGGCACCGGTCGCTGCGGGAGGTCTACGGCGACACCGGCGCCCGGCGCTCGCTCGAGCCGCAGAACGCCCGCGAGGTCGTCGCGCGGATCCCCGACGAGCAGGAGATCAACGTGGGCCCCGAGCCGAGTCCCGACGGCCGGATGGTGGCCTTCTTCAGCGAGCGCGACCTGTTCAGCATCGAGCTCTTCCTGGCCGACGCCGAGACGGGCGAGATCGTTCGCAGCCTGACCGAGGTGACGTCGAATCCGCATCTGCGCGCGCTGCGCTTCATCGACTCGGCCGGGGCGTGGTCTCCCGACGGCGACCGTTTCGCCTTCGTGGTCTACCACGAGGGACGCAACGAGCTGTCGATCGTCGACGGAGAGAGCGGCGAGGAGCAACGGCGTCTGCGGATCGAGGGTGTCGACGCGATCGCGTCGCCCGACTGGTCTCCCGACGGCCGCCGCGTGGTCGTCAGCGGCCTGAGCGGAGGGGCCAGCGATCTGTACGTGATCGAGGTCGAATCCGGAGCGGTGCAGCAGCTGACCGATGATCGCTACGCAGCCCTGCAACCGACGTGGGCGCCCGGTGGCGACCGTGTCGCCTTCGTCACCGACCGCGGCGGGGAGACCGACATGGTGGACCTGGTGTTCGACGAGACCGGCATCGGTCTCCTGTGGGTCGACGATCCTTCCCGGGTCGAGGTCCACCGGCCGCTCGGACCCGACGCCGACCACACCGATCCCGCGCTCACCGACGACGGCCGGCTGCTGGTGCGCGGCATCCGCCACGGTTTCCAGGACCTCTACCTCGTCGACTTCGACACCGGCGTGGTCGAGCGCAAGACCCACCTCGCGACGGGCGTGCACGCGATCAGCCCGATGTCGCCGTCCATGGGCCTGGCACGCGGATCGGGAACGATCTTCTACGACGTGTTCGAGGCCGGGGGTTACTCGATCTGGGCGCAGGACCTCGGGGTCACGGTGTCGTCCGACGGCGAAGCATCGGACGTGGCGGTGATCCCCGACTGGCAGCGCACCGACGAGGGTCCCGTGGAACGCGGACTGCGCGACACCACCCGTGGGTTGCCGCCGGCCGACCGGGCCTTCGGCCACAGCGACTACCGACCGTCGCTCTCGCTCGACTGGATCGGATCGAGTGGCGCGGGCGTGGCGGTCGATCGGTTCGGCACCCGGCTGAGCGGGGGGGTCGCCGCACGGTTCAGCGACATGCTCGGGCGCCACCAGCTGAGCATGGCCGCCCAGATCGACGGAGGCATCGCGGACACGGGGGCGCAGGTCACCTACACGGACGTGGGCCGCCGCTGGAACTGGGGTGCGAGCGTGAGCCACATCCCCTACCGCACGTACGTCTACCGCCAGCGGACCGACACGGTCGACGGACCCGAGGGCGGGGAGCAGACCGTGGGCGTGCTCGAGCGCGAGCGTCTGCGCACGACCGTCGAGCGCGCCGAGGGATTCCTGAGCTATCCCTTCTCGAGGACGCGCCGGGTCGAACTCGGGGGCGGGGTCGCCTACTACCACTTCGACAGTCGGATCGAGCAACTGGTCCTCGACCAGCAGGGCCGGGTGCTCGGTCAGCGCAGTTTCGACGCCGACGATCCCGCCGGGCTGACCCTCGTGCAGCCCTCGGTGGCGCTGGTCGAGGACACATCGTTCTTCGGGTTCACCAGCCCGGTCATGGGCACGCGCCTGCGGCTGGAGTACGGGCCGACCTTCGGCTCGGTGCGCTTCCACACGGTGCTCGCCGATGCGCGGCACTACGAGCAGCCCTTCGAGCCGTCGACCGTTGCCGTGCGGTTGATGCACTACGGACGCTACGGCGACGACGCCGAGGACGATCGATTCAGCAGCCTGTACCTCGGCTACCCCACGCTGGTGCGGGGCTACGATGCCGGGGACTTCGGCTCGGAGGACTGCCCCGACGGCGAGTGCCCGGAGTTCGACCGGCTGGTCGGATCGCGGATCGGGGTGGTGAACGTCGAGTGGCGGCTGCAGCTGTTCGGCAGCGATCGCTACGGCGTGATCGACGGCGGGCCCCTGCCCACCGAGATCAGCCTGTTCTTCGACGGCGGAGTGGCGTGGACGAAGAGCGACACGCCGGTGATCGCCTGGGAGACCGACACCCGTGACCGCGTGCCCGTCTTCAGCGCCGGTGTCGCCGCGCGGGTCGCGCTCTTCGGCGCGCTGCCGCTGGAGTTCCACCTGGCCCACCCCTTCCAGCGCGACGACGTGGGCCTGGACTTCGGGTTCGTGATCGCACCGGGCTGGTAGGCGGTGGCGGGTCCGGGTCGGCCGGGGGACGCCCCCGCGTCGGCGGTTCGTCGGCGTCGGTGGATCGCCCGTGCCTGCGGTTCTTCCAGGCCGGCGGATCCGGAATCATTCTGCACCGACGCGCACGAGTTCACGGCTTGATTCGGCGCCGGGACACCGTATTCTCGATCTGATCGAATCAGAATGAATTCCCGTTGCGGCCCGGAGTCCCATGCGCCTCGACGACATCCGCCGGCTGGACCTGCTGGAGGGTCTCGGGTCCGATGGCGCGATCACCTTTGCCGGTCGGCGGGCGCTCTTGCTCGACGCCGACGCCCTGGGGCTGCTGCGTGCCCAGCTGGTCGAACTCCTGGGCGCGACCGCGGCCCGCGCCGTCCTGACCCGCTTCGGCCACGCCCACGGCTGGCAGACGGCCGAGGCCGTCCGCCACGCCATTCCCTGGGACGACCTGCGCGAGTGGAAGCGGGCCGGCGGGGTGCTGCACCGGCTGCAGGGCCTGGTCGACCACCGACCGACGAAACGCAGTGACCCCCGCAACCGCGCCGAGGCCCGTTGGCACCGCAGCTACGAGGCCCAACAGCACGAACGGCACTTCGGCACCGCGACCGAAGCGGTGTGCTGGACCCTGACCGCCTTCGTGAGCGGCTATCTGAGCCGTGCGCTCGAGCGCGACGTCTTCGCCGTGGAGACTCGCTGCCGCGGAGCGGGCCACGCGCACTGCCACGTGATCGCCCGCGCCCGCGAGGACTGGGGCACGCAGATCGAGGAGATCGAGCCGTGGTACGAAGCGGGCTCGTTGCAGGCCGCCCTCGGTGTGCTGCGCGAGCGGCTGGTCGCCGAGGAGAGCCGGTGGGCCGCGCGCCGTCGGGCGTGGGAGGCCGCCGACGACGACCAGGGCGACGCACTGATCGCACGCAGCGCGACGACGCAGCGGGCGCTCGACCGGGCGTTGCGGGTCGCGCCCCACGACGTCGCCGTTCTGCTCACGGGCGAGTCCGGAACGGGGAGGGAGTCGCTGGCCCGGCGGATCCACGCGCACGGTCCTCGCGCACAGGATCCGTTCCTGGTCGTCCGCTGTGGGTCGTGGCCGACCCCGCTGCTCGGGAGCGAACTCTTCGGCCACGCCGACGGCGCCCTCGACGGCGCGGGCCCCGCCCGACCGGGGCTGTTCGAGGCGGCAGCCGGCGGCACGCTGTTCCTCGACGAGGTCGACGCCCTGCCGTCGGCATTGCAGGTACGTCTGCTCGACGTCCTTCGCGACGGCGCGGTCCGGCGCGCGGGCGAGGACACGCCCCGCCCGGTGGACGTGCGGATCGTGGCGGCCAGCGACCGGGATCTCGACGCCCTCGCGGCCGAGGGCGCGTTCCGCGACGATCTCCTGCACGCACTGAAGGGAGTGGAGATCGCCCTGGCGCCGCTGCGCGAACGCCGGGCCGACGTGCTGCCGCTGGCGCGACACTTCCTCGACCGCAGCCGAGAACGTCTCGACCGGTCCGAGGTCCAGGGCTTCGACGCGGCGGTGCAGCGGGCGTTCGCGGAGTACGAATGGCCGGGCAACGTGCGCGAACTCGAGAGCGCGGTCGAGCACGCCGTGGCGATCGCCGCGGCGGACCTGATCACGGTCGACGACCTGCCGGACGGGATCGCGGCCGGGCGAACCGCGGCCGGCACGGGTCCGGACTCCAGCCCGGCTCCGCGTCCGGTGACCGAACAGGAGCCCACCGCAGACCCGGAGCCGACCCCCGACCCGGAGCCCGGCGGCCCGTCCGCAGGAAGCACGCCGGAAACCTCGGTGCTGGCGACACTGGCCGAAGTCGAGCGTGAACACATCCTGCGCGTCCTCGACGCCGTGGGCGGCAACCGCAGCGAGGCGGCGCGGCGGTTGGGCATCGGCACCGCAACCATCTACCGCCGACTCAGGCAGTACGATGTGCCTCCATGATTGTGCACACCGGGAGCGAGGGGCCGAAGGGCCTCTGTTCTCGCACTCCGTCGCCGACTTCGTCACCCCACGGTGACATTCGACGTCCCGGTTCCGGGACATCCGATGGCCGAGTGGCAGAGTGCACAATCTCCGAGCCACAACCATCGGGTTGCACTACCGTTCCGCGACCATGAGTGACTTCTCCGAACGCGTCCAACACCTCCCCCGCCTCGGCATCGGCGTGAGCACCGAATACGGCGCTGGCGACGCCCCCGGCGGACTCGACGTCGAGGCCCTCCGTCGCGAACACCCGCGCTGGGCGGAGTTCCTCGAGGTCGGCGTGGAGACCTCCAAGGGACTCGACCGTGACGCCCGGGCCTGGGCCGCGGCCGGTCGGCCGACCACCTACCACTTCCTCGACGTGAACCTCGACGACCCGCGCGACCTCGACGCGCGGTGGCTCGACGAGGTGTGCGCGATCGCCGCGGAGCTGCAGCCGGCCTGGATGTGCGGCGACGCCGGTCTGTGGCACTTCGGCCCGCGCGGTCGCGGGCAGATGCTCCTGCTGCCGCCGGTACTGAGCGACGACGCGGCGTCGGCCATGGCGGAGGGCATCGTCCGTCTGCGCGAGGAGACCGGCCACGAGGTCCTGCCCGAGAATCCGCCGGGCTCGGTGTACGTGGGTCCATTGCACCTGCTCGACTTCTTCGCCCGGGTGTGCGAACGGGCGGACACCGGCATGCTGCTCGACGTGGCCCACCTGGCGATCTACCAGCGCACGGCCGGGCACGACGCCTTCACCGGCGTCGATGCCTTCCCTCTCGAGCGCGTGGTCGAGATGCACGTGGCCGGTGGGGTGCAGCGCACGCACGAGGGCTACGATTTCGTCGAGGACTCGCACACGACCGACGTCCTGCTCGAGACCTGGCACTTGCTCGAACACCTCGCTCCGCGGACGCCCAACCTGAAGGCCGTGGTCTTCGAGTGCGAGCGCAACCCGCTCGAGGCGGTGGTCGACGGCTTCGCGCGGATCGAGCGCACGCTCGGCGACTCCACGCTGGCGGTGCGACCATGAGCCACATCGCCCTGCAGCACGTGATCGTGCGCATGCTGTACGACCCGGCGTTCGTGCAGCGCGTGTACGCCGATCCGCACGTGGCCACCGCCGATTGCGACGTCTGCGACGACGAGCGTGCGTGGCTCGTGCGCGCGGACCGCCGCGCGTGGTCGGTCGACCCCTACCGGCGGGCGCGTTCGTTGACCGGACTGCTCGAGGAGTATCCGGTGACCTGCGCACGCCTGGTCCGTGCGCTCGGATCCGACGCAGCCGGTGCCCGGCTCGACTCCTACTTCTCGAGCGAGCGTTTCCACCGCGACGTGCAGGACGGCGCGACGCTGGCCGAGAGCTTCGGCGACTGGCTCGCGTCGGACGAGGCCACCGTCGGCACGGACGCGGCGACGGTCCTGGCCGAGCATCCGATCGAACGCGGAATCGTCGGCGCGCGGCGGGGCTTCGAGCGCCGCGGGCCAGAAGCGGCGGGCGAGGGCGCATGGGTGCTCGCGCCCGGCGTCGAGATCGTCTTCGCCGTCGAGGGCGCGGTGGTGTCGTTCGCGAACGTGCTCGGCACTCTGCGGGGACACCCGTCGGGGCTCCCCGAAGCCGTGCTCGACGAGGGGCTGACGTTGCCCGATCCGGCCCGCAGCGACGCCCGCGATGGCGTGCTCGTGCTCGGCCACACCGGCGACGTCGGCCTCGAAGCGGTGTCACCGGAGCTGGCCACGGTCCTCGATGGATGCCGCATGCCGGTCGACTTCGATGCGCTGTGTCGCCACGCGGGCGCGGTGGGGGCGACGCCCGACGACGTGCGGGGGATCGTCGACAGTTTCGCCGGCGACGGCGTGCTGCACGCGGTCGGCGCGGACGCCTAGCGCCGGCCCCCGAGTCCCACCGGCATCCACCGGAACGTGAAGCCGAGCGTGACGTCACCGTCACGATGCAGGATCCCGAACAACCCGGGACGCACGTCGCCGATGCCCACCACGCCGGGGTACACGTTCGTCCGCAGGCGGTAGGCCTTGTCGTTCGCCCAGTCGAGAGAGGCCAGCAGCGAGCCGTCGCGGTCCCACCAGATTCCCGCCGTGCGCGCGAGGTCGACGGTGCGGAAGTTCCCGTCGCTCGGGATGAGGTTCTTGGCCACGAGCCCCGCACCGACGCTCAGCTCGTCGCCGTTCGGCAGGCGGTACGACACGCCGAGCTCGGCGTGCGTGCCGAAGTGGTAGAACAGCCGCCACGTGTCCGACCACGGCAGGTCGAGCTTCATCGAGAAGTTCTGACCGTTGTTCACCCATCGTTCCTGGCCCGCGTCGTAGGAGATCTGGAACGACCAGTCCTGCATGTGCAGTCGGTGGGCGAAGAACCCGGCCACGCCGTCGTGGCTGAACAGGAGGATGCCGGCGGGGTTGAAGATCCACATGTCGGCCACCGGATCGGCGCTCCAGTGGTCGACGTCGCGCGCCTCGACGATCTCGTTCAGCAGGTGGTAGGCGAGGA
This sequence comes from Candidatus Krumholzibacteriia bacterium, assembly GCA_035268685.1. Classification (NCBI taxonomy): domain Bacteria; phylum Candidatus Krumholzibacteriota; class Candidatus Krumholzibacteriia; species Candidatus Krumholzibacteriia bacterium. The sequence goes on from DATFKK010000126.1 coordinate 7,977, forward strand.
CGGTTCCACCCGACCACAGCTTCGGGTGCTGGTAGCCGTAGTAGTGGAACCAGTCGACCATCATGCGGTAGCTCATGCCGCCGCCGATGAGGTGGTTCATGTAGTTCGGCCAGTACTGCCCGCCGTCGTTGTCGATGCTCACGGGCAGGAGTTCCCGCTTCACGAACTCCCAGTAACCGTGTTCCTGGATCGCACCGAAGGGGTCGAACAGGCTGCGGCCGACGACTTCGACGCCGTTCTCGTAGTCGATGTCCCACGGACTGGCGTCCTGGTTGTCGAGCTGCAGGATCCCGTAGCCGCCGTGCAGGATCATGCGCAGCGGGTGGATCAGGGATTCGCTGCCGTAGGTGCGCCCCTCGTAGAAGAGGTAGTCGTGGCCGGAGGCGGCGGGAGTGGACGCCGGGAGGCCGCAGCAGGAGATCAGCGTGCAGAGCAGGAGTGTGCGTAGGATCCGCATGGACGAAGGGCGCGAGGACGGTTCGGTCGAGCGTCGACGATCCACGATAGGGAGGATGCCGGGCCGCGACCATGTCGAGAACGAGACCTGTCCCGGGTGGCGCCCCGGGTCGTTTCGTCGAGCGGTCGGATCACGGTTTCGGAGTCCGGTCGACCTCGGTCCGTACGCCGACATGGGATATCCTCACCCTCCCGACGGTTCAGGGCTCCCATCGTGCCGCCGGACTTCCGTGGCGGCCGAACGAACGACCGTCACCGCGGAGCGGACGGACTCGACGCAGGGAGCCCACCATGCACGGACCCGACGATTCACAGTATTCGATCGCCGAATTGGAACAGGCGCTCACCGGGATCGACCGGCGAGTGGACCCGGACCGCGTCCGCCGGATCGAAAGGGAACTGGCGAGGCGTGGCGCGCCTCCGAGGGCGAGGGCCGAGCGGCCGCCGGTAGCGCGAGGCGAGGTGTGGACCGAGCGCCCGGCCTTCACCGGAAACGGCCGTGAGTACTTCGGGATCTGGATCGTGAACCTCCTGCTCACGGTCGTCACGCTGGGCTTCTTCCTGCCGTGGGCGCACGTGCGTTCGCGCAAGTACCTGTATCGCCACACGCACCTCGGCGGCCATTCCTTCGACTACGTCGCCGAACCGCGTCGTCTGCTCGCCGGCTACCTGATCGTCGCGGCTCTCGTCGGCCTGTACTTCGCGTTCTCCTACCTGCACCCGCTGCTCGCCTTCGTGGTCTTCGCGGGCTTCGGCCTGTCGATCCCGTGGCTGTTGTACAAGTCGATCCGCTTCTTCCTGGCGAATTCGGCGTACCGCAACCTGCGCTTCCGGTTCGAGGGCACCACTGGCGACTCGTACATCTACTACATGGTGCTGCCGCCATTGATCAGCCTGAGCCTCGGGCTCGCGGCTCCCTGGTACGAGAAGGTGCGGCGGGAGTACTTCTACGACAACGTGCGCTACGGGAGCCTGCGGTCGTCCGCGATGCTCGACACCCGCTTCTTCTACATCGTTCTCTTCGGTGGGGCGCTCCTCGTCGGCCTCCTCTCGTTGCTCGTGGCGATGGCGTTGACCCCTGTTTCGGTCGCGTTGGGTGGGCAGGGAGGTGGACCGGGTGGGGAGGTCCAGTCGATGTGGGCGTTCCTGCCGACCGTCCCCGTCTATCTGCTCGTGTTCTGCTTCGGGATCTTCGCGGCGATCAAGCTCACCGACCATTGCTGGAACGGGACCCGGTTCGAGGCCGGCGACGGCGATCGCGCCGTGCAGGTGACTCTCCGGTCGCGCATCAGCGGCGCGCGGTACGTCTGGATCGTGCTGCAGAACGTCGTGCTGATGGTGCTGACGCTCGGCATGTTCACGCCCTTCGCGATCGTCCGGCTGTATCGCTACCGCGTGAGTCGGGTGGAGGTCTCGGGGCATGGATCGCTCGACGACGTGATCGCGGTGGCGGAGGACGACCCGGATGCGGTGGGGGAGAGTGCGTCCGAGGTCTTCGATCTGGACTTCGGCTTCTAGTGTTCTGTGGCTCGGAGATTGTGCACGGCCCGGGTGGCAGCCTGCTGTCACCGACCCGGTACAGGAAGTGTGACCGTGCAATGACACGTCGAGGTTGGTGAGGGTGGACGAGGCCGACCGAGGAGGCTCGCGCACGCGATGCACAATCTTCGAGGCAGAACCTGGGGGACGCGATTCTACGATGGGCGGTCGGGACGGGTGGTCACCGCGCGCCTCCACCTCCCCGCCCACACCCCCGACCTCGAACTCGTCGCGGACGCGGACGCATCCGTGCGCACGATCCCCCGTGGCGCCCTCCGGCTGGAGGCGGCGCTGGGTTCGGCGGCGCGGGTCGCGCGCCTCGACGACGGAGGTCGTCTGGAGTTCGAGCCGGGGGCCGATCTCGGGCCGCTCGAGGAGGCCATCGGACCGGGCGAGCGACCCTGGTTGACACGCTGGGAGCGAAGTCTTCCGCTCGCCGTCGGTAGCGCGCTCGCGCTCCTGCTGGTGGTCTTCCTGGGCTTCCGGTTCGGGGTGCCGATGGCGGCGGAGGGCGTGGCCGGGCGTCTGAACGACGACATCCGTGGGGCGCTCGGGCGGCAGACGCTGCGAACCCTCGACCGTGTCGCGTTCGAGCCGTCGCGGATGCCGTCCGCCGAGCGCGCTCGGATCCGTCGTGCCTTCGGCGACGTCGTCGCGCGCCTGGGCGACGACGCTCCGGAATCCTCGCTCGTTTTCCGGAAGTCGAGGATCGGGCCGAACGCGATGGCGCTGCCCGGCGACACGATCGTCCTCACCGACGAGCTCGTGGATCTCTACGACGGCGACGATCCCGTCCTGGCGGTGCTGTTGCACGAACTCGGACACGTCCGGCACCGTCATGCGCTGCGGGCGGCGCTGCATCGGGCATCGCTCACGGCGCTGGTGACCTTCGTCCTCGGCGACGTCGTGGACGTCCTGTCATTGGCGGGGGCGCTGCCGACCATGCTGGTCGAAACGGGGTATTCGCGTGCCTTCGAACGTGAGGCCGACACCTACGCGCTGCAGGGCTGTGCGGTCTCGGGGCTGGGGGCGGAGGCGCTCGTCACGGCATTCGAGGGGTTGCTCGCGGAGACCGGATCCCGGGACCGGGGCTGGCTGTCGACGCACCCGGGGCTCGGCGAGCGGGTGGAGCGGGCGCGGACCTTCCTCGGGACATCGAGCGCCGATCCGACCGCTCCCTGAGTCCGGCGTTCCGTGCTTCGCCCTCGACGGGAACGCCACGCTTCGTCCATCGTATCCTTTCGGAAATCCCGTTTCCCCGTTCCGGAGCCCGCCCATGCTGCGCACCCTGATCCTCGTCTTCGCCCTCGCCACGCCGGCGGTGGGCAGCGACGCTCCCTCGACCACCCCGGCCGAGGCCACGCGGACCGAGGTCGGCCAGACGGCGCCGTCCTTCGCGCTGACGACGGTCGACGGCAGGGTGTTCGACCTGGAGGAACAGCGCGGCAAGGTCGTGCTGCTGAACTTCTGGGCCACGTGGTGCCCGCCGTGCATCGCCGAGATGCCGGCCTTGCGCGACCGCGTGTACGAACGCTTCGCCGGCGACGACTTCGCCATGCTCTGCATCGCCCGCGAGGAGGACGACGCGAAGATCGTCCCCTTCGCCGAGAAGCACGAGGTGACGGCCCTGCCGATGGCCGGCGACGTCGACCGCAGCGTCTACGCGCTGTACGCCGAGCACACGATCCCGCGCAACGTGGTGATCGACCGCGACGGGCGGATCGTCTTCCAGTCCTTCGGATTCGAGGAAGACGAGTTCGCGGAGATGATCGAGGTGATCGAGGAGCAGATCGCGATCCAGGCGGTGGGCACACCGCTGCGCGTAGAGCGCGACGGCGACTAGCCCAGGCCCAGTGCCCGGCCACCCTGGTAGACCGCGAAGCTCGCCACCCAGGCCAACAGGGTCATGTAGGTGAAGAGGAAGGCCGGCCAGCGCCAGGCCTTGGTCTCGCGGTAGACGGCGGCCAGCGTGCTCATGCACTGACAGCTCAGGGCGATGAAGACCATCAACGACAGGCCGACCAGCGGGGTGTAGACGGGAGAGCCGTCGGCGTAGGTCTCGTTGCGGATGTGTTCGCGCAGGGTGGCCGATTCCTCGTCGACCGCGTCGCCCACGCCGTAGACCACGCCCATGGTCGAGATGAAGACCTCGCGGGCGGCAAAGGCGCCGATGAGGCCCACGCCGATCTTCCAGTCGTAGCCCAGGGGCTCGATCACGGGCTCGATCGCGTGGCCGAGGCGTGCGCCGTAGCTCTGCAGGAAGATGTCGTTGGCTTCCTGGGCCTCGAGCTCGCCCAGGGCCTCTTCCTGGGCGGCCGGATTCTCGATGGCGGCCACGGTCTCGGTGCGCAGGGCGTCGTAGTCGGTCTCGAGCGCGGGGTTCTGCGGGAAGCTCAGGAGCACCCACAGGATGATCGTGCAGATCAGGATCACGCGGCCGGCCTCGCTCAGGAACAGCGACGCCCGTTGCCACATCATGCGCAGGACGCTGGCCCAGTGCGGGACGCGGTAGGGTGGCAGTTCGAGCAGCAACGGCACCTGCGGTCCCTTGAACACGAACTTGCCCATCACGCCGGCGGCGATCAGCGCGATGATGGTGCTGAACACGTACATCGCGACCATCAGCATGCCCTGCACGGGCAGGAATCCCAGGACGGTGGTCGGCGGGAAGAGCGCGGCGATCAGCAGGGTGTAGACGGGCAGGCGTGCCGAGCAGGTCATGAGCGGGATCGCCATCATCGTGATCATGCGATGCCGCCGACTCTCCATGGTCCGCGTGGCCATCACGGCGGGTACCGCGCACGCGAAGCCGCTGAGCATGGGCACGAAGGCGCGACCGTGCAGGCCGAGCTTGTTCATGACGCGGTCCATCAGGTAAGCGACCCGGGCCATGTACCCGGTGTCCTCCATCAGTCCGATGAGGAAGAACAGCAGCAGGATCTGCGGAAGGAAGACCACCACGCTGCCGACACCGGCGATCACGCCCTCGACGAGGAAGTCGCGCGCCAGCGACGGGGGCATGACGTTCTCGATCCCGTTGGCAATGGCGCCGAAGGCGGTCTCGACGAGACCGATCGCGGGATCGGCCCAACTGAAGAGCGACTGGAAGAGCACGCCCATCGCCAGCAGGAAGATGGCGAAACCGAAGATCGGGTGCAGCAGGGCCGTGTCGAGCCGCTCGGTGCGCGAGCGCGCGGGCGGAGCGGTCGAGATGACGGCCGAGGCCGCGTGTTCGTCGATCCACTGGTAACGCCCGCGGATCACCTGGGACTCGATCTCGCGACCGTCGGCGTCGGCGCGTGCCCGGCGCTCGGCGACGATCGCGCGCAGCTCGGCGGGGATCGACTGCAGTTCGTCCTCGTCGTCGAGCGAAAGCAGTGCCCACAGGCCGAAGGCCCAGCGCTTGTCTTGGTTGCCGCCGGCCCAGTTCTCGGGTACGAGCCGGGCGACCTGGTCGATGTCCTCGAGTAGCGCGGGGTGTTCGGGCCGCCAGCGCCAGCCCGGGCGTCCCTGCGACGGGTCGGTCAGCACGCGGTCCATGGCGGCGCGCAGTTCGTCAACGCCTTCGCCGCGGTGGCAGACCATGCGCACCACGGGCACGCCGAGCGCACGCTCCAGCGCTTCGGCGTCGAGACGCTGGCCACGGCGCGACAACATGTCGGTCATCGTGAGCGCCACGACGGTCGGGACGCCGAGTTCGAGCACCTGCAGCACCAGGTACAGATTGCGCGAGAGCTGGGTGGAGTCGACGGCCATCACCAGCAGGTCGGGCGTCTGGTTGCCCTCGAGGCCGGCGATCGCCTGGATCGCGATCTGCTCCTCGGCGCTGCGTCCCGAGAGGCTGTAGGTGCCCGGGACGTCGAGCACCTCGACGTGACCGGCGCCGGTCAGGCGCGTGTGGCCGACGTGACGCTCGACCGTCACGCCGGGGTAGTTGGTGACCTTGAGATCCTGCCCCGTCAGGCGATTGAACAGGGAGGTCTTGCCGACGTTGGGGTTGCCGGCGATGGCCACCAGGGGAGTGCCGGTGGCCGTGCGCGTGTCGGTCATGTCAGCTCTGGAGCAGGAGAGCGCTGGCTTCGGACTTCCGGAGAGTCAGGTGGCAGCCCCGGACCTCGATCTCGACGAGGCCCTCGATGTTGGCGCGGCGCACCACCCGGATCGGCGTTCCCGGCAGGAGCCCCATCTCCATGAGACGGCGGCGGAAGGAGCGCTCGCCCCCGATTTCCGCGAGGCGACCGTGCGTGCCCGTGCTGGCGTCGACGAGGCTGGTCATGCCGAGAACCCTTCCGTTGAAAATCAATTTCAATGCTAGGGCTTCGGGGCGTGGAACGCCACTGCCACTTTGTGATCCTGATGTGTCATCCGTGCACCCGGGCTGGGTTCGGGCCCGGCGGGGGTCTACACTGCCGCCCATGACGGAGCCGAAGCGCATCGGGCCCGTGCGGAGGCTGCTGGAACCGGGACACGCGCCCGCCGGGATCGGATCCCGGCGCCGGCTCGTGGCCGATCCGGCGCGGGCCTGGGCCGGGCGGATCGCGCTGGATCGCGCGCGGGTCCGCGATCGCCCTGACGACGCCGATGCGTGGTGGCGGCTGGGGCTCGGGCTGCACGTGCTGGGGCGTCACGACGAGGCCAGCGCCGTCTTCCTGCGGGCGTTGCGGCGGGATCTGGACGGGGCGCGATGGAGTCAGGTGCTCGTCCTGACCGACGCGGCGGTGGGCCTCGACCGCGTGCTCGAGTTCGTGCACGCCGCCCGCGGCCTCGAGCGCGTGGAACTGCTGTGGATCTGCACCACGCCCGTTCTGTTCGACGCGGCGCGGGAGTGCCTGGTCGATCTCGACGGCCGCGTCTACCGGATCGACCCGGATTATGCGGAACCGCTTCTGCGCGACGCGCGCATGCCCCGCGTGCGGGCGGCGGCCTGCGTGGCGGCGGGGCCGCTCGCGTCGTTGCCGCGGCGCGTCGAACGGCTCCGCATTCCGGCAGCGCCCGTCGAGGACCGGCCCGACGACGCCGACGGCTTCGACCGGCTGCTCGCGGTGTCACGGGAGTCGGCCCGCCGGTGGGCGACGGCCGACGGTGCGTCCGTGCAGCCCGTGGTGTGGCCGGATCCGCAGCTGCCC
>DATFKK010000127.1 GCA_035268685.1 Candidatus Krumholzibacteriia bacterium
GCCACCAGGCCTACGGGCACAAGGTCCTCACCGGACGGCGGGACCGCTTCGACACCATCCGGCAGTGGGATGGCCTGTCGGGCTTCCCCAAGCGTACCGAGAGCCCACACGACATGTTCGGCGTGGGACACGCGTCGACCGCGATCAGCGCCGCCCTGGGTTACGCCAAGGCCCGTGACCTGCGCAAGGAACGCCACGGAGTGGTCGCGATCGTCGGCGACGGGGCCATGACCGGCGGTATCGCCTTCGAGGGCCTGAACAACGTGGGGGACACGGGTACCGACATGCTCGTGATCCTGAACGACAACGAGATGTCGATCAGTCCGAACGTGGGGGCGATCAACCGCTACCTGACCGAGATCACGTCGGGTCGACTGTACAATCGTATCGAGGCACAGATCTGGGACCTGCTCGGCCGTATACCGGGAGGGGGCATGGCGCAGACCTTCGCGCACAAGGCCAAGGAGAGCCTGAAGACCTTCATGACTCCCGGCCACCTCTTCGAGGCCCTCGGCTTCCGGTACTTCGGTCCGATCGACGGCCACGACCTCGAACTGGTGTGCGAGACCCTCGAGGACGTCAAGCGGCTCAGCGGACCGGTCCTCCTGCACGTGGTCACCGAGAAGGGCAAAGGCTACTCCTTCGCCGAGAACGACAAGCTTCGCTACCACGGCGTCAGCAAGTTCGATCCGGCCAAGGGGGTCCTGAAGAAGAAGCCCGATCCCACCGCGGCGCCGAGCTACACGGGAGTGTTCGGTTCGCAGATCCTGGCCGCCGCCAGGGAAGACCGGCGCATCGTCGCGATCACGGCGGGCATGCCCGACGGCACGGGGCTGGTGCCCTTCCGCGAAGAGATCCCCGATCGCTTCTTCGACGTGGGCATCGCCGAGCAGCACGCGGTGACCTTCGCCGCCGGTCTCGCGTGTCGCGAGATGAAGCCGGTGGTGGCGATCTATTCGACCTTCCTGCAACGAGCCTACGACCAGGTGATCCACGACGTGGCGCTGCAGAAACTCAACGTGGTCTTCGCGCTCGACCGCGGAGGGGTGGTCGGGGCCGACGGACCGACGCACCACGGTGTGTTCGATCTCGCCTACCTGCGGTGCATCCCCGAGATGGTTGTCATGGCCCCGCGCAACGAGAACGAGTTGCAGCACATGATCGCCACGGCGCTCGACCACGACGACGGCCCGATCGCGTTCCGCTACCCGCGCGGCAATGGCACGGGCGTGGAGATGGACGCGGAACCGCAGGCCCTGCCCATCGGCCGGGGCGTCGTGCTCGAGGAGGGCGAGAACGTCCTGTTGCTAGGACTCGGCTCCGGCACCACCATGGCCGAGGAAGCAGCCGCGATCCTCCGCGAGCGGGGCATCCGACCGACGGTGGTCGACGCGCGCTTCCTGCGACCTCTCGACACCGAGCTGATCCTGCGCGAAGCCGCGCGTCACGAGCTGGTGTGTACGCTCGAGGAGGGCACCGAGATCGGTGGCTTCGGAAGCTCCGTCCTGGAGCTCTTCCACCGCGAGATGGTGCAGGTCCCGACGACCCACGTCTTCGGTCTGCCCGACCGCTTCCTCGACCACGGAACACCGGAAGAGGTGCTCGAGGACGCGGGGCTCAGCGCGGAACAGGTCGCGACGCAGGTCCTCGAGATCTGGAAGAACCGCGAACGAACGATCGATTTCCACGGCCGCCGTCTGGCCTGACCGAACCCGCACGTCGTCGAGCCGCCACGACGAGCGGCCACCGGGGAAGGACGACCGCCAGCGTGATCAAGCGGATCGGCATCATTGCCAACCTCGACAAGCTCCGCGTGGGAGAAGCGGTCTGCGAATGCCTCACCGCGTGCGAGCGCCGAGGGATCGAGGTCGTGACCGAGCAGGCGCTCGCCGATCACTTCGAGTTGAACGTGAGCACGAGTTCGCCGGAGGACCTGCCGACCCAGGTCGACCTGCTCATGAGCTTCGGTGGCGACGGCACCTTCCTGCGCGCGGCCCGGCTCGTTGGTGAGACCGCGACACCGCTCCTGGGGATCAACCTGGGCAGCCTCGGCTTCCTCGCCGAGGTCCGGCTCGAGGAGTTGCACACGGCGATCGAGGCGATCGACTCGGGCGAGTACATGCTCGAGAAACGTCGGCGCGTGGCGGCGGTGGTCCTGCGCGAGGACGAGATCGTGTTCGAGGCGGCCGCGCTGAACGACGTGGTCCTGAACATGGGGGGCACGCCGCGGGCGGTCGACTTCGAGGTGCTGGTCGACGACATCCGCGTGGGTCGCTACCTGGCCGACGGGATGATCGTGGCCACGCCCACCGGCAGCACGGCCTACAACCTCTCGGCCGGTGGCCCGATCGTGGAGCCGTCCATGGATGCCGTCGTCGTCAACCCGATCTGTCCGCACACCCTGGGCGTGCGCCCGTTGATCCTCGGTCCCGGGCGGGTGGTCGAACTGCGTCTGCGCGAGTGCGACGCCGCGATCCTCAGCGCCGACGGACAGATCACCGCGGAACTCCTGACGGGTGATCGCATCGTCTACCCGCGCACCGACGCGGGCTGCTACTTCCTCCGACTGCGCGATCGCAACGTGTTCCAGATCATCCAGGAGAAGCTGCGCTGGGGTGGTCTGCCGCGACACCGGGGCGATCGCGCCGGCGGGCGTGAAGCCGATCCGGAGAACTGAAGCGGTGCTCGTCGAACTCCGACTCCACGACCTGGCGGTGGCCGCCGACGTCCAGCTCGAGCTGGGCCAGGGGCTGAACGCGCTCACCGGGAGCACCGGTGCCGGCAAGTCACTGGTCGTCACGGGACTGCGATGGATCGCGGGCGAAGAGGTCGATCGCAACGCGCTGCGCGAGGGGGCCGACCGCGCGAGCGCCGAAGCGGTCTTCGACCTGCACGACCGTGAAGACCTGATCGCCGCGCTCGACGACGTGGGTGTCACGGTTCCGTCCGACGGATTCCTGCTGCTACGGCGGGAGGTCCGGCGGGGTGGGCGGGCACGGGCCTTCGTCAACGGCCAGGCGAGTTCGGCGGCCATCCTCCGCGCGGTCTGCGACTGCCTGGCCGAGATGCAGAGTCAGCACGAACAACTGTTGCTGCGGCGAGGCTCCGAACACGTCCGGGTGCTCGACGGACTCGGCGTCGGCACCGATGTGCGCGCCGCCTGGAAGCAGGCCCACGACGCGTGGCGCGCCGTGGAGCGTGACGTCGATCGATGGTCCGCGCGGCAGGAACAGCTCCGCGAGCAGCGCGAGCTGCTCGACCACCAGCTACGTGAACTGACCGATGCGGGCCTGACCGGGGGCGAGACCGAGGAACTGCGCGTGCGCGTGGCGCGCAACGAAGGTGGCGCCCAGTTGATCGAGAGCGCCGCGGCCGCGTTGGAGGCGTTGGAATCCGAGGACACCGGCGCGCAGCGTGCCCTCACGGAGGCCACGGCCCGGTTGCGTCACGTTCCGGACGAGCTCACCGATCTCGTCGAAGTCAAAGAACAACTGGAGGCGGCGATCGATCTGGCCGGCGACGCGCAACGCGCGCTGGAGCGCTTCGTCGACGCCCGTGACTTCGATCCCGAGGCCCTGGCCCGCGACCAGGCCCGCCTGGCCGAGCTGCAGACCCTGTCGCGCAAGTACGGCATGACCGAGGCCGAACTCGTGACCCTTCGCGACCGGCTGGCGGCCGAACTCGGCGACCTGTCCTCGTCGGGCGAACTGCCCGATGATCTGCGCCGCCGCAAGGAGTCGGCGATCGAAGCCCTGCGGGCGTCCGGCGAGGCCCTGGACCGCGACCGACGCCGCGTGGCCCGGCGGGTGGAACGAGAGGCACCGGCTCTGCTCGCCGAACTCGGAATGCCCGGCGCGGCGATCCGCTTCGAGCTGATCCCGCACGAGGATTCCACGGGCGAGGTCCGGGTCGGTGGACGCCGCATCCGTCCGAGTGCCGACGGTCCGAGCCGCGTGGAGCTCGTGGTGCGCACGAATCCCGGCGAGCGTCCGGGACCGATCGAGACCGTCGCCAGCGGTGGAGAGTTGTCCCGGATCGGTCTGGTGCTGCGAAGTCTGGCCGCAGGCCGACGTGCGGCGGCATTGCTGGTCCTCGACGAGATCGACGCCGGCCTCGGCGCCGACCTGGGACCGGCCCTGGCCCGGCGCCTGCGCGCTCTGTCGCAACACGGTCAACTGCTCGTGATCTCACACCTGCCCGCCGTGGCGGCGGCCGCCGACACCCACCTCGTCGCGGTCAAGTCGAGCGACGGTGCCCGCACGGCCAGCCGCGTGGTCACCGTCGGCGGAGAAACGCGCCTGCGCGAGCTGCAGCGCATGCTCGGCGGCGAGACCGATCGATCGCACGCCATGGCCCGCCAACTGCTCCAGCACCGGGGGGACCTGCCCGTCGTTCGCGAGGAGTCCTCGTCCCCATGACCGACACCCCACGGCGCTCGGAATTCCGGCGCCTCTCCCGCACCTACGACCTGATTCCGGTCGTGCGCGAGATCCTGCTGGATCTCGACACGCCGGTTTCGGCCTACCGCAAGCTCGCCACCGACGGCGCCGGTTTCCTGCTCGAGAGCGTGGAGGGAGGCGAGACCTGGGGGCGCTACTCGGTCCTGGGCGCACGTCCGGCCGGGCGCATGCGCTCCTTCGGCGCCGAGGTCGTGACCGAGTTCGACGGACGCCGCCGCGTGCATCGCACGCGCGATCCGCTGTCCGCGCTCGAGCACTGGCTCGACCGCTTCCAGCCCGCTCCGGTCGAGGGACTACCGCGGTTCTGGGGTGGCGCGGTGGGGCGGTTGGACTTCGAACTCGTGCGGCGCATGCAGGATCTGCCCGGTCTTCCGCCGCTCGAGGCGAGTGAGCGCCCGGAGCTCGACCTGCAGCTGGTGTTCGACGTCGTCGTCTTCGACAACCTCACGCACACGGTCAAGCTCGTGGCCTGCGCCCGGGTCGACGACCCGGGCGACGCCGACGCGGCACTGGCCGACGCGACCGCGCGGCTCGACGAGATGGAACGGGCTCTGTCCGGACCGGCACCCGAAGACGTCCGCGGGGGCGCGACGACGGGGGACTGGAAGAGTTCCACGGCGAAGCGACGCTTCGGGTCGGCGGTCGAACGGGCGGGGGAACACATCCGCGCCGGGGACATCTTCCAGGTCGTGCTCAGCCACGAACTGCGACGCCGCGTGGGGGCCCCGGCGCTCGACGTCTACCGCGCCCTGCGCAGCATCAATCCGAGCCCGTACATGTTCCACATCGACGACGGGACGACACAGGTCCTGGGCAGTTCGCCCGAGGTCCTCGTGCGCGTCGACGGGCGCCACGCAGCGGTACGACCGATCGCCGGGACCCGTCGACGCGGACGGACTCCCGCGGAGGACGAGGCCCGCATCGCCGATCTCGTGTCCGACCCCAAGGAGCGGGCCGAGCACGTCATGCTCGTCGACCTGGGTCGCAACGACCTCGGTCGGGTCTGCGAAGCCGGAACGGTGAGAACGACGGACCTGATGACGATCGAACGCTACTCGCACGTGTTGCACATGGTCAGTCACGTGGACGGGCGCCTCGACGAGAAGTGCACACCCTTCGATGCCCTGCGTGCCACCTTTCCCGCCGGAACCGTGAGCGGTGCGCCGAAGGTGCGCGCGCTGCAGATCATCGACGAACTCGAGGGACGTCGGCGCGGTGTCTACGCCGGCGCGGTCGGGTACTTCGGATTCGCCGGCGCGCTCGACACCTGCATCGCCATCCGCACGATGGAGATCGAACGTGGCGTCGCGCGGCTGGGTGTGGGCGCCGGCGTGGTGCTCGACAGCGATCCGGTGCGTGAGTGGGAGGAGACCATGGAGAAGGCGGGGGCGGCCCAGGCGGCGATCGAGTCCGCCCAGCGGGGGTTGCGGCCATGAGTGCTCCGCGGATCCTCGTGATCGACAACTACGACAGCTTCACCTTCAACCTGGTGCAGTACCTGGCCGAGCTCGGTGCGAAGACCCGGGTGGTGCTGAACGACGGAGTCGACGCCGAGCGCATCGCACGGATGCGGATCGACGGTCTCCTGGTGTCACCGGGACCCGGCCGTCCCGAGGACGCGGGCGTGAGCATGGACGCGATCCGAGCCCTGGACGGGCGCAAGCCGATCCTGGGCGTGTGCCTGGGGCATCAGAGCATCGCCGCGGTCTACGGCGGTTCGGTCGAGCGGGCACGCAACGTCCTGCACGGAAAGACCTCCGACGTCCTCCACGCCGCCCACGGGCTGTTCGAGGGCATGGCGAACCCCTTCGTGGCCACGCGCTACCACTCGTTGATCGTCCCGCGAGCAGGACTTCCCGACACCCTCCAGGTGACGGCGTGGACGCGCGACGACGAGATCATGGCCGTGCGCAGCCGGACCACACCGACCTGGGGAGTGCAATTCCACCCCGAGTCGATCCTGACCGAGGCCGGACACGATCTGTTGCGGAACTTCCTGCATCTCTGCGATCGCTGAGCTTCCGGCCTGGCCATCGGGGCCGCGCAGGCGCTAAGCTGCTCGATCCCCGCTCATCCGCCCCCCCGAGTGACCGTGGATCCACGCGACGTTCTCGAGACCACCCTGGCCCGCCGCGATCTCGCGCGCTGCGACGCGCGCGCGGTCCTCAACGCCGTCCTCGACGGTGACGTCGACTCGCACTGGCTGGCGGGTTGGTTGATCGCATTGCGGGCGAAGGGAGAATCGGTCGACGAACTGGCGGGCATGGCCGAGGCCATGCGCGATCACGTGGACCCGGTGCGCTCGGACTACGACGCGTTGGTGGACACCTGCGGAACGGGGGGCGACGGCGCCGACACGTTCAACGTGAGCACCGCGAGCGCGTTCGTGGCAGCGGGAGCGGGTGCGCGCGTCGCGAAGCACGGCAACCGCGCCGTGAGCAGCCGGAGCGGCAGTGCGGACGTACTCGAGGCGCTCGGCGGCGCGATCGACCTCGACACCGATGGTGTCGCGGCGTCCATCGACGAGATCGGGTTCGGTTTCCAGTTCGCCCCGCGTCACCACGCCGCCATGCTCCACGCCGTCCCGGCCCGGCGGGGTCTCGGCGTACGCACTGCATTCAACCTGCTCGGTCCTCTGACGAATCCGGCCGGAGCGGCCCACCAGCTCGTCGGCGTCTTCGCCCCGGAGCGTCTGCACACGGTGGCCGAGGTGCTGTCGGCGCTGGGGACCCGCAGGAGCCTCGTCGTTCACGGCCGCGACGGTCTCGACGAACTCACCGTGTGCGCGGTGAACGACGCCGTCCTCGTCGAGGACGGCCAGCTACAGTCCATGGAGATCGACCCGACCGCGTACGGTCTGGGTCTCCACACCGCCGAGGGACTTCGCGGGGGCAATGCGACCCGCAACGCCGAGATCGTGTCCGCGGTCCTCGGCGGAGAGAAGGGGCCGGCGCGCGACATCGTCGTGCTGAACGCGGGGGCGGCGCTGTGGACGGCAGCGATCGCCACCTCACTCGAGGAAGGGGTCGAGCGCGCGGCCGAGGCGATCGACGACGGCCGGGCACGGGACCTCCTGCACCGGTGGGTCGCGTTCACGCGGGCCCGTGCCGACGGGGGATCGCGATGAGCTCGCGTCTGCGCCCCATCCTCGAGTCCACGCGTCGGCGCGTCGACGCCCTGCGCGGCCGGGGGCCGGATCTGGGTGCGCGGGCGCGGGACCGCGACGCGCCCCGTGACTTCGCCGCCGCCCTGCGACGCCCGCAGCGAAGTGGCCCGGTCCGGGTGATCGGCGAACTGAAACGGCGCAGCCCCTCGGCCGGATCCATCCGCGAGGACCTCGACCCCGTCGACGCGGCGCGACGCCTCGAGAGCGCCGGTGCGGCGGCCTTGTCGGTCCTGACCGAGCCGGAGTTCTTCGGCGGCTCGCTGGAGTTCCTCGACGCGGTGCGGGACGCCGTCGAGCTCCCGCTCTTGCGCAAGGATTTCGTCCTCGACCCGATCCAGGTGGTCGAGGCACGCGCGCACGGGGCCGATGCCGTACTGCTCCTGGCCGTCGCGCTCGACGACGCCGGGATCGAGCGCTGTGCGGACGAGGCCCGCGCGTGGGGCATGGGGGTGCTGGCCGAGGCCCACGACGCGCCCGAGCTGGAACGTCTGCTGACCCTGGACCTGCCCGTGATCGGCGTCAACGCGCGGGACCTCGACACCTTCGACGTGGACCTGCAGCGCGGTCTGGAGCTTTGCCGCCGGATCCCCGAGGATCGTGTGGCCGTCGCCGAGAGCGGGGTGCGGACGCGCGACGACGCCGAGCACGTCCGGGCCACCGCGGTCGACGCGGTGTTGTGCGGGGAGGGCCTCATGCGCCCCGGAACGCCCGAGGACCGCTTCGCCGAACTGTTCGGAGGACCCGTCCCATGAGCTGTCGCGTGAAGTTCTGTGGCCTGACCCGGCCGGAGGACGCCCGCTTCGCATCGACGGACTGCGGTGCCGACTATCTCGGCTTCGTCTTCGCACCCGGAAGCCCGCGCCGCGTCGATCCCGAGGCTCTCGCCGTGTGGATCGAGGACGTCCGGGCGGACGCCGAGGTGGTCGGCGTGTTCCGGGACCAGTCGATCGACGAGGTCCTCGACGCGATCGACCGCTTCGACCTGGACTTCGTACAACTGCACGGCCACGAGTCGGGTCGTGAATGGAAGCGCCTTCCGGTGCGCATGCTCGAGGCACGCATCGTCGACGACGGACTCGCGCCCGCCCGCTTCGCCGGCGCCGCCTGGGCGCACCTCCTGGATTCCGGGGCCGGCAGTGGTCGGATCTTCGACTGGTCCGTGGCGATCGACATCGCCCGGGCGGAACGGGTGTTCCTGGCCGGAGGGCTCGATCCGGACAACGTGGCCGAGGCCGTCCGGAAGGTCCGCCCCTTCGCGGTGGACGTCGCCTCGGGAGTGGAGATCGAGCCCGGCGTGAAGGACCACGACCGGATGCGGCGATTCGTCGATGCGGTGCGCACCGCCACCCGGACCCCCCGTCAGGAGTCGGCATGAGCCCGTTCACCTACGATCCCGCTCTGGGACGCGACGGTCACTTCGGCGACTTCGGGGGGCGCTACGTCCCCGAGACCCTCGTCGGACCGCTCGAGGAACTCGGCGCCGCCTTCGACGACGCGGTGTCGGATCCGGCCTTCCGGGCCGAGCTCGATCCGCTGTTGCGGGACTACGTCGGCCGCGAGACGCCGCTCGCCCTGGCACCGCGGCTGAGCGAGCACTACGGGACCGCACCGATCTGGTTCAAGCGCGAGGACCTGGCCCACACGGGGGCGCACAAGATCAACAATGCCCTGGGACAGGTCCTGTTGGCCCGGCGCATGGGCAAGCGCAGGATCATTGCCGAGACGGGGGCGGGACAGCACGGCGTGGCCACCGCCACGGCGTGTGCGCGGCTCGGCCTGGAGTGCCGGGTCTACATGGGCGCGGTCGACATGCAGCGGCAGGCATTGAACGTCTACCGCATGCGTCTGATGGGAGCGGAGGTGGTCGGGGTCGAGTCGGGCAGCCGGACCCTCAAGGACGCGATCAACGAGGCCATGCGGGACTGGGTGGGAAGCGTCGTCGACACACACTACGTGATCGGAAGCGTGCTCGGACCGCATCCCTTCCCGCTGATGGTGCGCGAGTTCCAGAGTGTCATCGGTCGCGAGGCGCGCAGGCAGATCCTCGAACGCGCGGGCCGGCTGCCGTCCCATCTGGTCGCGTGTGTCGGTGGGGGCAGCAACGCCATGGGCCTGTTCCACGCCTTCCTCGGCGACGCCGAGGTACGCATGATCGGCGTCGAGGCCGGTGGCCTCGGATCGGGGGCGGGCGAGCACGCGGCGCGCTTCGACACCGGCCGGATCGGGGTCCTCCACGGAACGCGCAGTGTGCTGCTCCAGGATCCCGACGGGAACGTCCTGCCCACCCACAGTGTCAGCGCCGGCCTGGACTACCCGAGCATCGGTCCGGAGCACGCCTACTACCAGCAGGTCGGTCGGATCGTCTACGCCACGGTCCGCGACGAGCAGGCGATCGAGGGCTTCCACCGGGTCAGCCGGCTCGAGGGGATCGTCCCCGCTCTGGAGACCGCCCACGCCCTCGCCCACCTCGAGGATCTGATGCCGAAGTTGACTACATCGGACCTGGTGGTGGTGAACATGTCCGGACGCGGCGACAAGGACGTCGAGTCGGTGCGTGCCCGCGACGGGCAGGGTGCATGACCGGGGAGGTCGTGCGTTGCGCCCTGCCGGCGGTCGTGCCATATTCCCGTCGTGACGCCGCGCCGCTTCACGTCGTGCGCCCGTAGCTCAGCTGGATAGAGCGTCTGCCTCCGGAGCAGAAGGTCACAGGTTCGAATCCTGTCGGGCGTACCACTTTCCATCGGCCGCCCCCGCCGCGCGCGGCACACCACCCCGGGGAGCGGATCAAGGGCCGTGCTCAAGCTTCTGCTCAATCTGGCCATCCTGTTCCTCGCGGCGACCTTCGTCCGGCGCCTCGTGCGCGGATGGCTGGGCTCCAAGTCGGGTGCGTCGCGGACCCGGACCACCCGGCAGCAGCGCCGGGAGGGCGACATCGGCCAGGGGCAGAAGATCGAAGAGGCCGACTATGAGGATCTTCCGTGAACGCGGCCGCAAGCGCCTGTCGACGCGCGAGCGGTCCCGGTTCGGCCGGCACAGCACGGCCGGGGGCCAGGATCTGATCCGTTTCCGGCGGAATCAGGAGAGCCTGTGGCGCGAAGCCACCAGCATGGTGCTCTGGGTGGCCATCGCGATCATGCTGCTGAATCTCGCCGGGACCCTGCATCGCTTCGGAGAACGACATCTCGCGCAGCGGGGTCTGCCGATCCGGGTGGCGTTCCCGGCCCTCGCCGTGGGTGCTGCCGCCTTCTGCGTGTGGAGAGCGCGCGGCGGAGTGGTGGAGCTGGTCGACATCCGGCGCGAGCAGAAGGTCATCTCGGCCCGACTACGGGCCGCTCAGCGCGACGAGTCGGCTTCGGACGCCTAATCCGCGCCTCGTCAACACCTTACGGCTTCCAGATGGCACGGTCCTTGCCGCACGTCACGCGAGGATTCCTCTTCGCGGACCACGATGGAGCCCCACGGTGCCGACCGTCCCCGACCCACGATTCGCTCAGCTCCTGGAGGTCGGTCTCCAGCTCTCCCGCATGGCGCCGGGGGAGTTCGGTGACCTGGCCGTGGCGAGTCGCATCCTGTCGGGGATCGAGCGCTTCTTCCCGGGCACCGATCCTCGGCTCGGACTGGTCGACGGCAATCGCCTGCTCTGCTTCGCGCCGCGTTCACGAGCAGGGCGCGGAGCTTCGCTCGACCTCTCGACGGTCGACCTGTCCCCATTGCTCGTCGAATGGATGCGACTCCGGCGCGACGACCGGGCGGGCGGAGCCGAAATGGGCCTGCCGCTCGGCCTGCGCGAGACCATGAAGATGGAACCGCCGGGACTGCGGATCGCGCCCCTCGAGGGTGGGGGGTCGACCCTGGGCTTCCTGGGCATGCACGCACCGCGCCTCGATCCGGCCGAACGCCAGGCACTGGACGTCCTGGCACTCTACGCCGGGACGGTGGTCGAGAACGTCCGCCTGTACCGGCGGATCGAGCAGGAGGCCGAGACGGACGGCCTGACCGAGGTCTACAACTACCGCTACTTCATGCGCGCCCTGACCCACGAGATGGACCGGGTCCGGCGTCACGGGGGCGAGATCGCGGTCGTGATGGTCGACGTCGACAACCTGAAGGAATACAATGATCACTTCGGTCATCTGGGCGGCAGCGCAGCCCTCCGGGAGATCGCCGTGATCCTTCGTTCGAGTTCGAGGACGATCGACGTTGTCTCGAAGTACGGCGGGGACGAGTTCAGCGTGCTCCTGCCCGGGTGCGGTATCGACGGTGCACGCGTCTACTGCGACCGGGTGCGGCGACGAATCGCCGAGCACGCCTTCGAGGACGATCCCGAGCGGCGGCTGACCGTCAGCATGGGCCTGGCCGTGTTCCCGACCGAAGGGCGCGATCCGAGGGATCTCCTGCGGCGCGCCGATGCCCGCTTGTACGATGCCAAGAGCGCCGGCCGTGATCGGATCGGCGCGGCCCCCTGACCGCCCCGATCCTTCCGGAATCCCCGGAGGACGAACCCAGTCCCACGCCCACGGAGTCGCCTCCGCATGAGTCTGGTCGACAAGCTCCGGGATCGAAGCGCCACCTGTGGCGTCATTGGTCTCGGCTACGTTGGTCTTCCCCTGGTCATGGAGTTCGTCCGTGCCGGGTACCGGGTGATCGGCTACGACGTCGACGCCGCCAAGGTCGCGCGTCTGCGCGAGGGCGACAGCTACGTGGGCGACGTCCCGTCTTCGTCGCTGAAGGAGGCCGTCGAGTCGGGCGCCTTCCAGGTCACGACCGACCCGGCGCGGCTCGCCGAGGTCGACACCATCGACATCTGCGTCCCCACTCCACTGTCGAAGACCCGCGACCCGGACATGAGCTACATCGACACCGCGGTCGAAGCGATCGCCCGGGTGCTACGAGCGGGTCAACTCGTCGTGCTCGAGAGCACGACCTATCCGGGGACGACCGAAGAGGTGATCCTCCCGCGCCTTCGGGAGACCGGCCTCGAGGTGGGAAAGGACTTCTTCCTGGCCTTCTCGCCGGAACGCGTGGATCCGGGGAACCCGAAGTTCCAGACAGGCAACATCCCGAAGGTGGTCGGCGGGATCACGCCGGCCTGTGGAGACGTGGCGGCCGAGCTCTTCTCGCACTGCATCTCCGAGGTCGTGAAGGTCTCGAACGCGCGCGTGGCCGAGACGGTGAAGCTGCTCGAGAACACCTTCCGCAGTGTGAACATCGGCCTGGTCAACGAGATCGCCCAGATGTGCCACAAGATGGACATCGACGTCTGGGAGGTCATCGACGCCGCGGCCACCAAGCCCTTCGGCTTCATGCCCTTCTACCCCGGTCCCGGCCTTGGTGGTCACTGCATCCCGATCGATCCCTTCTACCTGAGCTGGAAGGCACGGGCGAGCGGCTTCGAGGCGCGCTTCATCGAGCTCGCCGGTTTCGTGAACCGGTCCATGCCCGAGTTCGTCACCGACCTCGTCGGCCAGGCCCTCAACGAGGTCGGCCGTGCCGTCCGGGGCAGCCGGGTGGTCGTGGTGGGCGTGGCCTACAAGTCGGACATCGACGACGTGCGCGAGTCCCCGGCCCTGGACGTGCTCCAGCTCCTGCACGAGCGAGGTGCCGATCTGTCGTGGATCGACGCCCACGTTCCGGCGCTGCGGGACTTCGATTTCGCGCGCAAGATCGACACGCTCGACGACGACTTCGACGCGGCGGTGATCACGGCGGTGCACCGCGACTTCGATCACACGGCACTGCTCGAGCGTTGTGCCCGAGTCGTCGATACCCGCAATGCCCTGCGGGGTGTGGACTCGGAGAAGATCGTGAGACTCTGATCGCGGTGTGCTCTCGCGCACCGACGACGCCCCCGACGAGGAGATCGGATTCGAATGGCGAAGATCCTGGTGACCGGAGGCGCCGGTTTCATCGGTTCCCACATCTCAGCGGCCCTGCGCGCGCAGGGCGACGACGTGGTCGTCCTCGACGACATGTCGACCGGCCACGAGCGGAATCTGGAGGCGATCGGCGACGGCGTCCGCTTCGTTCGCGGTTCCGTGACCGATCCGTCCGCGGTCGCCGACGCGATCGAGGGCTGTGACCACGTCTTCCACGAGGCGGCGCTGGCATCGGTGCCCCGCAGCATCGACGACCCGCAGGCCAACAACGCGGCCAACGTCACGGGGACCCTGAACGTCCTCGTCGCCGCGCGCGACGCAGGGGTGAAACGCCTCGTCTACGCGGCCAGCAGTGCCGCCTACGGAGACAGCGAGACCTTGCCCAAGGTCGAGACCATGGCCACCAATCCGAAGTCGCCCTACGCGATCGCGAAACTCGCAGGCGAGCACTACGTCTCGGTGTTCGCGTCGGTGTACGGCATGCAGACCCTCGCCATCCGGTACTTCAACGTCTTCGGTCCTCGCCAGGATCCGGACAGTCCCTACGCGGCCGTCATTCCGTTGTTCATCGACGCTCTACTCGACGGCCGACCCCCGACGATCCACGGCGACGGCGAGCAGTCGCGGGACTTCACCTACATCGACAACGTGGTCGAAGCGAATCTCAGGGCACTGACGGCCCCGAAGCTCTCGGGAGAGACCGTGAACGTGGCGTTGGGTGACCGCACGTCGCTCAACCAGCTCTACGGCTGGCTGCGTGAGATCATCGGTACCGATCTCGAACCGGTCCACGGAGCGCCACGCGCGGGCGACGTCAAGCACAGCCAGGCCGACATCGGGCGCGCGCAGGCGCTGCTCGGCTACGAGACGAAGGTCTCCGTGGCCGAGGGACTCGCGCGCACGGTGGAGTGGTATCGGGAGTTCCGCGAGGGCCGGGCCTAGGGCGTGCTGTCGGCATCGTCTGCCGTGGTCGTCGCTTCGGCGGTGACCTCGTCCCATCGCAGCCGTCGGCGGAACACGATCGTGACCGCCAGGCCCAGCAGGACCGCGAACCACAGGGTGGCCCCGCGGACCAGCGCGGTGGCACCGACGGCCCCGGCTTCGGTCACTCCGAGATTGCGCAACAGGGCCAACAGGCTCGCCTCGGTCCCTACGAGCCCCCCAGGCAGGAACGTCAGGTTGCCCAGGAGGGTGGCCGTCGCGTAGACCCACGTCGCGTCCACCAGTGCGATGGGTTCGCCGAGAGCGCGGCAGATCAGGCCGAGTCCCAGGCACTCGGCCCACCACGCCACGGTGCTGGCGACGAGGCTCGGACCGAAGATGCGTGGCCGCAGCAGATCCGCGTGTCCCTCGAGCAGTGCTCCGACCCGTTCCCGCCGACTCCGGAGACCCGGAACCGAGGCCAGCGCCCGCAGTGTCCACGCGCGCGGTCGCGGCTGTCCCAGCAGGGCGGCCACGACGACCATGGCACCCACCGCGACTCCGACCGCACCCGCGGCGGCCGCCGGGCCGAAGGGTTGAGCCGAGATCAGGGCCAGCACGGCGAGCGCGTCGGTGATGCGCTCCATCACGAGAGGTGGGAGCGATCGATGGGCCGCGACCCCGTGCAGTTTGCGCAGGAACACGAGCTTGTACAATTCGCCGAGCCGCGCGGGGGTGACCACCATGGCCAGGCACGCGTAGTACAGGCGGGCGTTGGCGGCGGTGGGCACGTGCACGCCCGCGCCCTCGAGCAACCACGTCCACTTCCAGAACCGGAGGGCGTAGTTGAGCAGCGTGAGGCCCAGGACGACCGGGAGCCACGGCAGAGCGAAGCGGTCCGCCGCGAGCGCGAGTTCGTCGCGGGCGAACACGGCCGACACGACCACGACCAGGGCGGCCAGCCCCGCCAGATAGGCGAAGAGATGGCGAGCGACGAAGCTGCGCCAACGTGCGTTGCGGCCGGTGGGCGGCGTGTCCATGCAGAAGACCGATCGCGGGCGGAGCTCGGCGCGGAGCGGGGTGCCCGCGCGGCTCTTGTCTTCTCGCCGATTCCGCCGTCGAAGTCAACGCGCGGCCCGGCCCTTCGAGGCGGTTGCATCCGGCGGCCCGATTCTGTCAAGCTCGTGCGGTACGAAGGGCGAGAGTGTTCTCCGAGAGAGAGGACGAAGATTGCCGCGCCCGACCGTCGCTGCGGATCCGATATGATCGTTTTGCATCCGGTATGGTCGCATCACGGATCGTCCGGATGGGATCCGACGAGGAAGAATCATCGTGTGTTTTCCACATCTTGATCGTGATCCCTTCAGATCGGTTGCAGGTGGGGAGGGCGATGTCCTACAATGGTCACGATCCGTGTTGGGCGGAGCGGCCCACGCCCGGGTACGATTCGGAGATCCAGCGGTCCCTGCCGAATCGATCGCTCCGCTGCCCCGGGGCCGACGACTCATCGTCGGCCCAGAGGCACGTGCATGGTTCGTTCACCGACCGCAACGTGCGCTGAGGTCGCCTGAACATGTCTCTTGATCCCGCGATGACGCACCGGGTGCGAAACGCACCTCTGTACGTCGGGCCCCGGCTCCGGGAGATCGCGCCGGGTCCCCAGTTGTACTCCGACGTCCCCCTGTGGAAGCGTCGCGTGAAGCGGGCCATCGACGTCCTGAGTGCCGTCGTGGCCCTGACCTGCTTCGCCGTGATCCTCCCGCTCATTGCGCTGATCATCCGTCTCGACTCGCGCGGTCCGATCTTCTACTCGCAGCAGCGGGTGGGGATCAACCGCCGTACCGGTGACCGTCGTCGGGACGCGAGCCGGACACCCGAGGTCGAGCGGCGCTCGGCGCGCCGCGCGCGCGATCGCCGCAAGGTCGTCGCGCAGGGTGAGCTGTTCACCATCTACAAGCTCCGCACCATGCGAGCCGACGCCGAGAGCGATGGAGCGCGGTGGGCCAGCAAGGCCGACGCGCGGATCACCCGGATCGGCTCGATCCTGCGGAAGACGCGCCTGGACGAGGTCCCGCAGTTCTGGAACGTGCTCCGTGGCGAGATGAGCCTCGTGGGCCCGCGGCCGGAACGTCCTCCGTTCATCGAGGTCCTGAGCAACGAGGTGCCCGGCTACGTCGACCGGCTTCGCTTCAAGCCGGGCATCACCGGTCTGTCGCAGGTCGAGCTCGGCTACGACACCGATGTCGAGAGCGTCCGTAACAAGGTCGAGACCGATGTCCGGTACATCACCGAGTTCGGTCTCCGGAGGGATCTGATGATCATCCTCCGGACCGTACGCGTCGTCGTCACCGGTCAAGGCGCGTACTAGCGAGCGTTCCGAAACGCTTCCACGGCAGATGAGGCCCGTGCCCGTTGGCACGGGCCTTCGTCGTGCTCGTGAGTGTCTGCGGGCACGCTTCTTGTTCTCCGAGTGGGGGATATCGCGCACCCGCTGGGGGAAGCTTCCATGCCCACCTGGGCCGTCACGTGGATCATCGCGGGGCTCCTGGCCTCGTGGTCGGCTTCGGTCGGGGAGATCGAACCGGCCGCCGCCGTGCTACGCGCTCTGGTCGTGGCCGGCATCACCCACGTCCTGGTGGCCGCAGTGCTGCGTTTCGCCCTCGCGGCGCAGCGCGACGTGGGCGGTTGGCGACACTGGGCCGACCCCTGGGCCAGCGCCCGGAGGGCGCGCCGCGGCGCGGTTGCGGAGGCACATGCCGCGTCGCTGGAGCGGGTCCGAGGAAACGTTCGCCTCATGGGGTTGGCCGAGCTCTGGGGGGCCGTCAGCGACGACGATCCCGAGGTGGGTCTGCTCGAGCGTGCCCAGCAATTCTGCCGACGGGAGACGGGCCACATCGAGATCGGACTGCTCACGCTGGACGCTCGCGCCCTGGAGCTCCGGGGCCACTGGATCCACCCCCTTGCCGACGGTGCACGTTGGCACCGGCTGCGTTGGGCCCTGGGCGGCCTGCAGGGTGGGATCGTTCGCGCGCTGCGGACGGAACGTCCGGTCGTGGTGCACGGGGAACCGGGTCCGCCGCTCCTGACGGTGAACGGGGAGCGGCCGCGCCTGTTGCACCGGGATCGGGGCTATGCCGTGTTCCCGCTGGTCTCGGCGGCGCCCCTGCGGGGGTGCGCGGACGCGGAGGCCCGCGGTCGCGGTGCCTGCGAGGCCTACCAGCCGCATGCGGCCGATCGGAATCCCGGCGGCTCCCGCGAGACCGGTGCCCTGGGCCATGGGCTCTGCGCCTCTTGTCGGCGCCTTCCGTTGCACGGTGTCCTCGTCGTCACACAGGAGGGGGGCCGGGGTGACCCGTCACCGGGTGACCTGGGACTTCTCGAGTCCCTGGCCACGACCATGGCCTCGGTCCTCGAGCACGCTGCGCTCT
>DATFKK010000128.1 GCA_035268685.1 Candidatus Krumholzibacteriia bacterium
ACGAGTACCTCACCCCCGAGAAGGTCGACGAGCTGATCGACGAGTGGAGGCGCGATGGCTGAGTTCCCGAAGATCCTCAGCGCCAACTGGGACGTTGAGAACAGCCACACCCTCGACGTGTACGAGTCGCGGGGTGGCTACGGCGCGATGCGCAAGGCCCTCACGAGCGGGGGGATGAGCCCCGACGAGGTGCGCGAGCTGGTGAAGGACTCCGGCCTGCGTGGCCGCGGCGGCGCGGGTTTCCCGACGGGTGTGAAGTGGGGCTTCGTGCCCGACACCGACAAGAAGAAGTATCTCCTGGTGAACGCCGACGAGAGTGAGCCGGGGACCTTCAAGGATCGCTACATCATGGACTTCGACCCCCACATGATGATCGAGGGGTCGATCCTGAGCAGCTACGCGATCAATGCCAACGACTGCTTCATCTACATCCGCGGCGAGTATGGCTGGCTGGTCGACCGCGTGCAGGAGGCCGTGGACGAGGCCTACGCCAAGGGCTACCTGGGCAAGGACATCCTCGGCAGCGGCTACGACCTCGAGATGATCGTGCACAAGGGTGCCGGCGCCTACATCTGCGGCGAGGAGACGGGGCTGATCAACAGCCTCGAGGGTCGCAAGGGTCAGCCGCGCATCAAGCCGCCCTTTCCGGCCGTGGTCGGCTTCCTGGACTGCCCGACGATCGTCAACAACGTCGAGACCGTCGCGGCCGTGCCCTGGATCGTGAACAACGGCGCCGACGCCTACAAGGCGATCGGTACCGAGAAGAGCACCGGCACCAAGCTGTGGAGCGTGAGTGGTCCGGTGAAACGGCCGGGCAACTACGAGGTCCCCATGGGCCTGCCCATGAAGGAACTGATCTACGGCGAGGACTACTGCCAGGGCATGCTCGACGGCGTCGAGCTCAAGGCCTGCATTCCGGGCGGTTCGTCGGTTCCGGTGCTCACCGCCGAGGAAACCCTGGCCTGCAACATCGACTACGAGAGCTTCGCCGAGCACGGCACCATGCTCGGCTCGGGCGGATGCATCGTGATCGGAGACGACGCGAGCATGCCCGAACTCTTGAAGGTCGTCCTGCAGTTCTACCACCACGAGAGCTGCGGTCAGTGCACGCCGTGCCGCGAGGGCACCGGCTGGCTCGACATGATCCTCGACCGCATGCTGCGCGGTGAGGGCCGGCCCAAGGACCTCGAGTTGCTCGACCGCATCGGCAACAACATGATGGGCACGACCATCTGCGTGCTCGCCGACGCGGCGGTCATGCCCGCGCAGAGCTTCGTGAAGAAGTTCCGCGACGAGTTCGAGGCCCTTCTGCCCGAAATGGAAGAGCCCGAGGAGTACATCCCCACGACCAGCGCCGCCGAGATGCCGCGCTGAGCTGGGGGAGGGAGCGACAGTGGCCAAGATCACCATCGACGGCGTCGAGCACGAATTCGAAGAGGGCAAGAACCTGTTCGAGGCCTGTGCCGAGGCCAACGGCGAGAAGCTGCCGCACTTCTGCTACCACCCGGGTCTGTCGATCGCGGGCGTGTGCCGCATGTGTCAGGTCGAGATCGAGGGCGTGCCCAAGCTCGTGATCGCCTGCAACGCCGCCGTGCGCGACGGCATGGTCGTCAACACGAAGACCCCGCGTGTGCGCAGCACGGTGCAGAACATCCTGAACTTCCATCTGCTGCACCATCCGGTCGACTGCCCCGTGTGCGATCAGGCCGGCGAGTGCTCTCTGCAGGACTTCTACATGGATCACGGCCTGTACGACGCCGAGATCGACATCGACGACAAGATCGACAAGGGCAAAGTGAAGCCGATCGGCGACCTGGTGATGCTCGATGCCGAGCGCTGCGTCCTGTGCGCGCGCTGCACGCGCTTCACCAGCGAGATCACGAAGACCCACGAGCTGGGGATCTTCAACCGCGGCAACCACAGCGAGATCGACGTCGCCCCGGGCAAGACCCTGGACAACAACTACTCGCTGAACACCGTCGACATCTGCCCGGTGGGCGCGCTGACCAGTCGTGACTTCCGCTTCCGCAAGCGGGTGTGGTGGCTCGACGTCACCGACAGCGTCTGCCCCGGTTGTGCGACTGGCTGCAACATGACCATCGATCACAACGAGGGCACCGCGTACCGCTTCAAGCCGCGCGAGAACCCCGAGGTGAACGACTACTGGATGTGCGACCACGGGCGCCTGCTCTACAAGCGGATCGTGACCGACGCTCGGCTCGAACACCCGACCGTCGGCGTCGGCGAGCAGCGCGAGCAGAGCTGGTGGGAGCGCGCCTACCGTCGCGTGCTGGAACTCGCCGAGAGCCGGACGCTGGTCTTCGCGGGGAGCCCGCACGCCACGCTCGAGGAGCTGTACGCCCTGGGTCGCCTGGCCGAGGCCGTCGACGGCCGGTGGCTGGGCGCACGCCTGAGCGGCACGGAGACGGGGGAGGGCGACGACATCCTGTTCAGTGCCGATCGCACGCCGAACGCCGAGGGCATCCGTCGGCTGGGGGCTGGCGAGTTCACGGTGGAGCAGCTGCGCGAAGCGGCCACGCAGGAGAACGTGCTCGTGGTGCTCGAGAACGACCTCGCGGGCCTTGCCGCCGAGGACTCGGTGCTGGACGGTTTCGCCGCCGTCGTGACCATCGCCACCGACGGTACGGCGACCAGCGACCGGGCGGAGGTCGTGCTGCCCACGCTGAAGTACGCCGAGAAGCTCGGGACCTTCGTGAACAAGGACGGCCGCGCCCAGGCGTTGAACGCGGCCTTCCCCGGGCCGGCCGAGGCCCGCGACACGATCCGCATCGTGCGCGACCTCGGAGAGGTCTTCGGGCACACCTTCGCCTGGGCGGACACCGCCGGGGTGCGGGGCGAGATCGCGTCGACCGTCGAGGGCTTCGGGGCGATCAGTGGCGGGATCGGCCCGCAGGGCGTCGCGCTCGACGCCGGATCCGTGCAACCGACCCCCAGCGGTGGCGAGGAGGCGCAGGCGTGACGGGACTCGAGGAGATCGGCTGGACGCTCAGCAAGATCGGTTTCATGCTCGGCGTGATCATCGGGCTGTTGCCCGCGATGATCTGGGCCGAGCGCAAGGGCGCTGCCTACATCCAGGATCGCGTCGGACCGAACCGGGCGAACATCCTGGGGCTTCGGCTCGGTGGGCTGATCCACCCCCTGGCCGACGTGCTGAAGCTTGTGTTCAAGGAAGACGTGATCCCCGCCGGCGTGAACCGCTTCTTCTACCACCTGGCGCCGTTCCTGGTCATGGTGGTCGCGCTGCTGACCTTCGCGGTGATCCCTTTCGGCGACAAACTCTACCTGGGTGATCAGGTCATCAACCTGCAGGTGGCCGATCTCAACGTCGGGGTGCTGTACATCCTCGCGATCACCAGTCTCGGCGTGTACGGAATCGTGCTTGCCGGTTGGGCGAGCAACAACAAGTACTCGTTCCTGGGTGGGATCCGTAGCACCAGCCAGATGATCTCGTACGAGATCAACATGGGGCTGGCCGTGCTGTCCTTGATCCTGGCCACGGGCACCGTCCGCCTGAGCGACATGGTGCAGGGGCAGGGCGAGCTGTTGTTCGGCTTCCTCCCGGCCTGGGGCGTGGTCATCCAGCCGGTCGGTTTCCTGATCTTCATCGTGGCGCTCTTCGCCGAGGTGAATCGCAATCCCTTCGACCTGCCCGAGGGCGAGAGCGAGCTCGTGTCGGGCTACCACACCGAGTACTCCAGCCTGAAGTTCGCCCTGTTCTTCATGGCCGAGTACGCCAACATGATCGTCGGCGCGGCGATCGTGGCCACGCTCTACTTCGGCGGCTGGCAGGTGCCGTGGATGGGGACCGAGACGCTGCGGGCGAACGCGGGCCCGCTGCTCACGGGGACCGTCGTGGTGGCCGTCGCGCTGCTGCTCCTGTTCACGCGAGCGCTGTTCCGGCACTACGGCCAGATCAGGTACACCCTCGGTGATCGCCGCGAGAAGGAACCCCTGGTGATCGGCGTGGTCTTCCTGGCCGCTGCGATCGGGGGCGTGCTGTTCCTGATCGGTGGGCGTCCCTGGGCGATCGAGCCCGGGAGCCCCGCCTCGATGCACTACGCGACGGCGACACAGGTCGGAACCTTCGTCCTGAAGACGATCTTCTTCGCCTGGTTGTTCATCTGGGTGCGCTGGACACTCCCGCGCTTCCGGTACGACCAGCTCATGCGCCTGGGTTGGAACTTCATGCTCCCCCTCGCCCTGGTGAACTTCTTCGTGACCGCCTTCGTGGTCCTGCTGCTCGAATCGTAGGGGGAAGAGTCATGCCGTATTCGATCCACGGTCCCAAGGCCATCACCGGCGGCAAGGGCGCGCGTATGCGTCCCGGCGAGTCGGTCTACGTCTTCGAGATCCTCAAGGGGCTCGGCGTGACCATGCGGCACCTGCTGGCCAACATCTTCGACCGCAGCCGCATGCCGACCCTGGAGTACCCCGACGCCAAGCCGGAGTACGGTCCGTGGTTGCGGGGGCGCCATCGCCTGATGAAGCGCGAGGACGGTTCGCCGCGCTGTGTGTCGTGCCAGATGTGCTCGACCATCTGCCCGGCCGACTGCATCTCGATCGTGGCCAAGGAGGACGACCGGCCCGACGTCGAGAAGGCTCCCGAGAGCTTCGACATCGACCTGCTGCGGTGCGTGTACTGCGGTCTCTGTGTCGAGGCCTGTCCCTGTGACGCCATTCGTATGGACACGGGGATCTTCGAGTTGGCCGCCGACAGCCGTGAGGCCTTCGTGGTCGACATCGACTTCCTGCTGAACAACACCACCGATGGGGTGAAGCGCTGATGGAAGGGTTGTTCTTCTACCTCTTCGCCACCGTTGCCGTGATCTCGGCGGTGGCGATGGTCACCCGCAAGGATCCGGTCACCAGCGCGTTCTGGCTGATCTTCTGCTTCCTGAACGTCGCGGCCCTGTTCGCCACGTTGAGCGCGCACCTCATGGCGGTGCTCCAGGTGTTGATCTACGCCGGCGCGATCATGGTGTTCTTCCTCTTCGTCACCATGTTCCTGGGCAAGACCAAACGAGCGATCTCGAAGCCCAATCCCGTGCTCTACGGCATCGCGCTGTTGACCGTGGTCGGGATCTCGTGGTTCATGATCGGCCTCTCGGGGGGCGAGCGCGTACCCTTCCCCGAGGTCGACGGTCGTCACGGGACCATCGAGGCCGTCAGCGAACTGATGCTGTCGGAGTACATCTTCCCCTTCGAGCTGACCGGCCTGCTCCTCACCATCGCGGTGATCGGGGCGGTCCTGCTGGCCCGCCGGCAGGCACCGGGTTCGCGCGGTACCCATTTCTCGAGCCCCCGCACCCCGGTGGCGCGAGCACGTGAGAGCGTCGCCGGAGGTGCGTCGGATGCCTGATCTCACTGCGTTGACGAACGCCGTCCAGGTCGGCCTGGGGCACTACCTGGGCCTGTCGGCGATCCTCTTCAGTATCGGTGTGCTCGGCGTCGTGTTCCGGCGCAATGCGCTGGTCATGTTCATGTCGGTCGAGCTCATGCTCACGGCGGTGAACCTGAGTCTCATCTCGTTCAGCCGGTACATGGACGACATGCACGGGCACGTCTTCGTGCTCTTCGTGCTCGCCGTCGCGGCCGCCGAGGCGGGCGTGGGGCTGGCGATCCTGGTCGAGATCTTCCGCAAGCGGGACACCGTCGACGTCGACGAGTTCCGCCAGTTGATGGAGTAGCCGATGCACGAGACCGATCTCCTGCGCTGGATCGTGCTTCTGCCGCTGCTCGGCGCCGCCTTCAACGGACTGATCGCACCCCGCCTGCCGCGGGGTGTGGTGTCGTTCGTGGGCGTCGGCAGCGTGGCGGCGGCCTTCGCCTTGTCGGTGAAGGTGTTCTTCGACCTGCGGGCGATGCCCGGGGCCGAACGGGCGCTGCACGACCTCGTGTACAATTGGATCCCGATCGGCGATCTGTCGGTCGACGTGGCCTTCACGGCCGACCCGCTCAGTTCCGCCATGATGCTGCTGGTCACCGGCGTGGGGTTGCTGATCCACGTCTACAGCGTCGGCTACATGAAGGGCGACTCCAGCTATTCACGGTACTTCGCCTATCTGAACCTCTTCGTCTTCTCGATGCTGGTCCTGGTGGCGGCCGACAACCTTCTGCTGCTCTTCGTGGGTTGGGAGGGCGTGGGACTCTGCAGCTACCTTCTGATCGGCTTCTGGTTCAGCGACGAGGCCAATGCCAAGGCGGGCAAGAAGGCGTTCATCGTCAACCGGATCGGGGACTTCGGCTTCCTGATCGGTATGTTCGTCCTGGCCAAGGCACTGATCGGCCACGTCGCGCCGGGCGAGAACCTGTTGGCCTACGACGTCCTGGCCAATCACCTCGACGTACTGGCCCCGGTGGCGACACTCGCCGGCATCCTGCTCTTCGTGGGGGCCACCGGCAAGAGCGCGCAGATCCCGCTGTACGTCTGGCTGCCCGACGCCATGGCCGGTCCGACTCCGGTCTCGGCCCTGATCCACGCCGCGACCATGGTCACCGCGGGCGTGTACATGGTCGCGCGCTTGGGCTTCCTCTACGACATCGCACCGGTCGCCAGCGGGGTGATCGCGGTGGTGGGGGCACTGACCGCACTGCTGGCGGCCACGATCGCGCTCGCACAGAACGACATCAAGAAGGTGCTGGCCTACTCGACGGTCTCGCAGTTGGGCTACATGTTCCTGGCCTGCGGCGTGGGTGCCTACTACATCGGCATGTTCCACGTCTTCACGCACGCATTCTTCAAGGCCCTGCTCTTCATGGGTGCGGGGTCGGTGATCCATGCCCTGCACCACAAGCAGGACATGCGGATCATGGGCGGTATCCGCAAGTACATGCCGATCACCTTCGTCACCATGGGAGTGGCCACCCTGGCGATCGCCGGCGTGCCTCCGTTCTCCGGGTTCTTCAGCAAGGACGAGATCCTCTACTACGCCTTCCAGAAGAGTCCGGTCCTGTGGGCGATCGGATTCGTGGTGGCGGGGATGACCGCGTTCTACATGGCGCGCCTGATGATGCTGACCTTCTTCGGCAAGGAGCGCATGGACGACGAGACGCGGGAGCACCTGCACGAGTCGCCACCGAGCATGACGCTGCCGCTGGTGGTGCTGGCGGTGCTGAGTCTGGTGGGCGGATTCATGAACGTTCCCGAGTTCCTGGGTGGGGGCAAGCACCTGTACCACTGGTTGCAGCCCTCGATCACCGGAGAGCAGTACCTGAGCGCGGGCGCCCACGCGGGCGAGCACGCGGTGGTCGCCGCCGGCGATCACGGCGAGGCCTCACACGGTGGTCACGGACTGGAATGGGCGCTGGCCATCGCCTCGTCGCTGTGGGCGATCCTGGCGCTGGCCGCCGGGGTGTACGTCTACGGCCCGGGTATCCGCATCGCGCAGAGCGCGGCCGCGCTGGGCGGAGGCGCGCTGCAACGGGTCCTGCAGAACAAGTGGTACGTCGACGAGATCTACGAGGCGGCGGTCATCGACCCGATCCATCGTCTGAGCGACACGGTCCTGTGGCGCACGATCGACGCGGTGATCATCGACGGTCTGCTCGTCAACGGGGTCAGCCGGGTCCTGGCCGTGATCGGCCAGCTGGTCCGGCTGGTGCAGAACGGTCTGTTGCGCTGGTACGCCTACAGCTTCGTGGCCGGGGTGCTGGTGCTCCTGATCTACGTGGCCCGACGGATGAACGGCTAGGGAGGGAACCGTGTTCGAGTCGAATCTTCTCAGCTGGGTCGTCTTCGTGCCGCTGATCGGCGTCGCCGTGCTGCTGGTGCTGCCACGCGTGCACGACAACGTGATCCGCGGTGTGGCCCTGGTCACCACGTTGCTGAACTTCCTGGTCTCGTTGCTGCTCCTGCAGCGCTTCGAGACCAACGCGGCGCTGCAGTTCGTCGAGCGGGTGCCGTGGATTCCGGCCTTCGACATCGAGTACTACATCGGGCTCGACGGCATCAGCCTGTGGCTCGTGCTGCTGACCACCTTCCTGGGCCCGATCATCGTGCTCAGCACGTGGTCGGCAGTGACCGATCGCGTGCGCGAGTTCATGGTCTTCTACCTGATCCTGCAGGCAGCCATGCTGGGAACCTTCTCCGCCCAGGACATGGTGCTGTTCTACGTGTTCTGGGAAGCCGTGCTGCTGCCCATGGCGCTGATGATCGGGATCTGGGGCGGCGAACGGCGGATCTACGCCGCGGTGAAGTTCGTGCTCTACACCATGGTCGGCTCGGTGCTGATGCTGGTCGCGGTGCTGTACATGTACAGCAAGGCCGGCAGCTTCTCGTTCGCGGCCCTGGCGCAGACGCCGTTCACCTTCGTCGAGCAGGCGTGGTTGTTCGGGGCCTTCACCCTGGCCTTCGCGATCAAGGTGCCGGTCTTCCCCGTCCACACCTGGCTGCCCGACGCCCACGTCGAGGCGCCCACGGCGGGATCGGTGGTCCTGGCCGGCGTCATGCTGAAGATGGGAACCTACGGTCTCGTCCGGCTGTCGATCCCCTTCTTTCCACTCGCTGTCGAGGAGTTCGCACCCCTGCTCGCGGTTCTGGGCGTGATCGGTATCGTCTACGGTGCGCTCGTGGCCATGGTGCAGCGCGATGTGAAGAAGCTGGTGGCCTACAGCTCGGTGAGCCATCTGGGCTTCGTGGTGCTGGGCCTGTTCGCCATGTCGATCGAGGGGGTGGCCGGCGCGATCTACGTCATGCTGGCCCACGGCCTGAGCACGGGCATGCTCTTCCTGCTGGTGGGCGTGATCTACGAGCGGCGCCACACGCGCAAGATCAGTGACTTCGGCGGTCTGGCGAAGGTCATGCCGATCTACGCCTTCCTGTTCATGATCGCCACGCTGGCCAGCGTGGGGTTGCCGGGGCTGAGCGGCTTCGTGGGCGAGTTCCTGGTGCTCATGGGCGCGTTCAAGAGTCTGAGCCTGGCCGGCGCGCAGTGGTTCGCGGTGGTCGGTGCGCTGGGCGTGATCCTCGGCGCGGTCTACATGCTGTGGATGGTGCAGCGCGTGTTCTTCGGTGAGGTCAAGCACGACGAGAACCGCGGCCTCCGCGACATGAGCGGTCGCGAGATCGCCCTGATGGTGCCGCTGGTGATCATGATCGTGGTCATGGGCGTGTACCCGAAGCCCTGGCTGTCGCGCATGGAGCCGGCAATCGACGCCATGCTGCAGACCCACGAGCGACGCGTGGCGGAGATGCAGGCCGATGCCCCGGCACTTGCCGGTTTCCTCGATCCCGAGTCCGACGAGCAGCTGGAGGTGCGGCCGTGAGCTGGACGGACGTGCAGATGATCGCGCCGATGATCTGGCTCACCCTGGGTGGGGTGGCCGTGCTGCTGGTCGACGCCTTCTGGCGGCGTGAAGGCCAGGGACACCTGACGGCGACGAGCGTGATCTTCCTGGCGCTGTCGGCGATGTCGATCGTGGGTCAGATGACCAACACGACGGCGCCCACCGGCAGTGCCTTCGGCGGAGCCCTGGTCATCGACCAGTTCGCGAACTTCTTCAACCTGACCTTCGTGCTGGTGGCCTTCCTGAGCATCGCGACCGGCGCGGTGTACTTCGCGCGCGAGCAGAAGCCGTTGCCCGAGTTCTTCCCGCTGGTGTTGTTCGCCACGGTGGGGATGATGGTCATGGCGGCCGCGAACGACCTGATCACGTTGTTCGTCGGGCTCGAGACCATGTCGATCTCGCTCTACGTGTTGGCCGCGATCCAGCGACACAGCTTGTTCAGCAACGAGGCGGGCTTCAAGTACCTGATCCTGGGCGCGTTCAGCTCGGCCTTCCTGCTCTACGGTATGTCGTTGCTCTACGGGACCACGCAGACGTTGCAGCTCGACCAGATGCTGCAGCAGGTGCGCCTGGACGGAGAGATCGCCACGCAGCCGCTGTTCCTGGCCGGCTGGACCTTCCTGCTGATCGGTCTGGCCTTCAAGGTGGCGCTGGTTCCCTTCCACATGTGGACGCCCGACGTCTACGACGGTTCGCCCGCGCCGGTGGCCGGTTTCATGGCCGCGGGCGTGAAGGCGGCGAGCTTCGCGGCGCTGCTGCGCGTGGCCTGGGCCGGCACTCCCACCTTCCTCGACACCCTCGGTCCACTGCTGGTGGGGTTGGCCATCGTCACCATGCTCTTCGGCAACCTCGTGGCGATCGCCCAGACCAACCTGAAGCGTATGCTGGCCTACTCTGCCATCGCCCACGCCGGCTACCTGCTGGTCGGCGTGATCGCCTCGCAGCCGCGGCCGGACGACGGAGCGGCGCAGGGGGTGCTGTTCTACCTGCTCACCTACGGTCTGATGAACGTCGGCGCCTTCGCGCTGGTCACGCTGGTGAGCCGGCGCGACGAGGAACTCGCCGAGCTGGGTGGCTTCGCCGGTCTCGCCAAGCGCAACCCCGTGGTGGCCGCGGCCATGACGGTGTTCATGCTCAGCCTGGCGGGCATTCCGCCCACGGCCGGTTTCTGGGGCAAGCTGTACATCTTCAAGGCCGCGGTCGGCGAAGGCTTCGTCACGCTGGCCGTGATCGCCATGCTGAACAGTGCACTGGCCATGTTCTACTACCTGCGGGTGGTCGTGGTCATGTACATGCGCGAGCCGCAGCACGAGGCCTACGACGGCGAGAGCGTCCAGGTCGGTGCAGCCATGACGGCGGCGGCCGTGGCCCTGCTGTACTTCGGACTCATCCCGGGTCCGCTGGCCGAACTGGCCCGGCAGGGGGCGACGGCACTGGCCGCCGCCTTCTAGATGAGCGCCGGCACCGACGCCCGCCCCGGCACGTCGCGGTTCGCCGCGCTGCCGGGCCTGGTCCTCGTCGGACTGCTGTACGGCGTGGTCGAGTTCGCCCGGCAGCGATGGATGGCTCCGTCGCCGCCGGGCATCCCCGGAGACAGTGGCGGCGACCCGATGGCCTACCTGGCCCTGGGCATCACCGTGGTGGGCCTTCCGGGCCTGCTGGTGTCGCTGATCGTGCCACGAACCGTGCGCCGCACCGCCGCCTACGCGGCGGGTCTGTTCCCGACGGCGGCGGTGGCCCTCGGACGCATCGGCGAGGTCGAGCACTGGACGTGGATGCTCACGGCCGAGGGGGAACTGCGTTGGGCGGTGCCGATCGTCCTGGCCGTGATCGGTGCGATCGCCGGTGGCGTGGTCCTGGCTCGCCTCGACGCGCGATGGAAGCGGCCACCCTGGGTGGCGCGGGGTGCCTTCGCCCTGGCGTTGGTCGCCCCGATCGTGCTCGCACTGCGCGTCGATCCCGCACCCGAGGCCCTGCCCGTGCACCGCGGGGAGCCGCGGCCGAATCTCGTGCTGTTGACCATCGACACGCTCCGCGCCGATGCCGTGGGACACTTCGACGACGCTTGGCCCACACGTGACGTCCCCCGGCAGGTGGCCACGACGACGTGGTCGACGTCTTCGTGGACGCGTCCGGCGATGGCGTCGCTGTTCAGCGGCTTGGTTCCGACGGGACACGGTACCGACGACGAACGCGCGCCCTCGACCGAGGTCTCGTGGTGGATCGAGGACCTGCGCGACGCGGGGTACCGCACGCTCGCGGTGGTGGCGAATCCGCACCTGCGGCGGCGCTTCGGTTTCGACCGTGGCTTCGAGCGTTTCGAGCACTTCGGCGAGCTGGAATGGCTGGAACCGGTCGCTCGGTCGTTCTGGGCGGAGTGGTGGCACGACCGCCAGGGCAACGAGCGCGACAACGCCACGGCCGATCTGCTCGTCCCACGCGCCATTCGCATGCTCGAACGCGACGCCGGTGACGGACCCTGGCTGCTGTGGGTGCATCTGGTCGATCCCCACATTCCCTACCACCTGCGCGGCGACGACGGGGCGCTCCTCGACCCGGATCCGGGTCGGTGGATCGATCCCCTGCGCGAAGACATGGAAGGGGACCTGTTCCGCGCGATCTGGGAGGCCCGCGAAGGCACCGCGGTGACCACCGGGGAGGCCCGGCGGGCGCTGCGTCGTCTGTACCAGACCGAGGTCGACTTCGCGCTGGACTGGAGCCAGCGGCTGCTGGAGGCAGCCGCGCGCGTGAGCGGCGATCGCGACCTGCTGTGGTTGATGAGCAGCGACCACGGCGAGGAGTTCTGGGACGACGGTGGGTTCGAGCACGGCCACACGCTGCATCCCTCGGTCACCGAGGTTCCACTGTGGATCGGCGGGAGTACGGTGGTCGACGCGACCGCGGTCCCGAAACGGCTGATCGACGTGGGGCCGTGGTGGCTCGATCGTCTCGACGTCGAAGGTTTCGATCCACGCGAGGGTTCCGGCCTCCTGGCCGACGACGCGGTCCTCGAGGAGCTGGCGTTGGGCCGGGCGGCCACGGTCGAGTCGTGGCTCGCCGAGGGGCTGCTCTACGGACCGCCGCGCACGTGGGTCCGCGCTCCGGGCTTCGAACTGGAACGCAACGACGTCACGCGCGAGATCGACTTCGTCGGCAGCCCGGTGGACTCGACGCGGGCCCGCGCGCTGCTGATGCAGCTCGACCTGTGGCGCGAGCGCAACGCCTCGAAGGGACGCGCCGTGGACCTGTCGCCGGATCTGGTGCGGCAACTGCGCGCGATCGGGTACATGCAGTGAGCCGGCCGGTCGTGCGGCACGGATTCGTCGTGCTCGTGGCCGTCGTGGTCGGGATGGTTCCGTTGCTGCTGTCGGGCTCGACGGACGGCTCCCGGCTGCCGTCGGCGCACAGCGGGGCCGATCCCCTGGCCCAGGCTGCGTACCTGGCGCACGCGGCGGATCATCTTCCCTGGCAGCGATCGTTCTGGGACGCGCCGTGGTTCCACCCGGTGCCGTGGACG
>DATFKK010000129.1 GCA_035268685.1 Candidatus Krumholzibacteriia bacterium
ACGGGATTTCTCCCTCGAAGTGGAGTTCGTTCACGTTCTTCAAGGGGCCGAGGTCGAGGAAGAAGCGATAGCCGTCGTCGGTGCCGTGGTCGAACCACGGCGCGCCCTTCTCCGCGGGCTCGGGACGCGGCACGCCGAAGCTGCTGAAGAAGTTGAACGCGAGGTTCAGGCCGAAGGCCCCGTGGTGGTGCATGTCGTCGAACCACCAGTCGGCGATCGGGGCCTGCGGCGACACCGCCTTCAGCGCGGGATGGGTGTCGATCATGCCCGCGGCGGCGTAGAACCCGGGGTAGCTGATCCCCCACATCCCCACGCGCCCGTTCGTGCGCGGCAGTTCGTCGACGATCCACTCGATCGTGTCCCAGGTGTCGGTGCTCTCGTCGACGCCGTCCTCGCCGCCGGCGCGCTGCGGGCGCATGTTCACGAAGGTGCCCTCGCTCATGCGCTTGCCGCGGACGTCCTGGTAGACGAAGACGAACTTCTCGCGCGCGAAGTGCTCGCTCGGCCCGAGACGGGTCCTGTAGTCCGAGGCTCCGTAGGGCCCGCTGCCGTAGGGTGTGCGCAAGAGCATGACCGGCCACTCACCCTCGAGGTCGTTCGGCGTGTAGACCACCGTGTAGAGTCGCACGCCGTCGCGCATGGGCACGAGGTGTTCGGTCTTGGTGTAGTTCGCGCGGACGAAGGCGGCCAGATCGTCGGCGGCGGCGGCCGGG
This sequence comes from Candidatus Krumholzibacteriia bacterium, assembly GCA_035268685.1. NCBI lineage: Bacteria > Candidatus Krumholzibacteriota > Candidatus Krumholzibacteriia > Candidatus Krumholzibacteriia bacterium. The sequence continues at coordinate 714 of DATFKK010000129.1, forward strand.
GTGGCGGCGAGAATCGGCGCCGTGGCGACGATCGACAGACGGAGCAGGACACGGCGGAGCACGGATCGGACCTCCGGGAGCGGGATAGGGGCGAGTCTAGCGCAGGGATCCGCACCCGGCCACGGTGCGCTCCGGAAGATCAGGCAACCCCTTCTTCGGTAGATCTTCTTCGTCGTGACATGACCCCGTCTTCTCACAGAATGGAGTCTCCGGGAATCCCGGGGCGATTCAATCCCGCGCGTGGATTCACCGGAGTCCCGTTCCGCCGCAACGCGGACATCCCCAGCTTTCGTCACGAGCCCATTGACAGCCTTCTGGGGGTGCACCTTCGCAAGGTGGCCATTCCACGACCGATGCGGTTCCTGACGCCACTGGTTCGACCTCCACGGATGTTTCGGCGGTGCATTGCACTTCGACGCCATCCCGTGCCCCGAAACGCCCACCCACGCCCGCTCAGAGCGTCCGAAAACCGGGTGTACAATGCGCGCAGTCCACACGCCCTCCCGTGGAGTCCGCCATGCAGATCCTGAAGCGCCTCGAATCCCTGCGCGCCCGCGAACACGACGCGACCGTCGCGTTGATCGAAGGCCTCGTCGAATGCCATCGGACACGCGCGCACGTCGATGCGGGGTATCGCTCCGTGTTCCAATTGTTGGTCGAGCGCTTGAAGTACTCGCCCGCCGCGGCGTCGCGCCGGTTCGCGGCGATGCGGTGCGCGATGCGCTGTCCGTTCGTGATCGACATGTTGCGCGGGCATCGCACGAGCCTCACGGCACTGGCGAAGGTCGCGTCGTCGTTGGAGTCGTGCCCCGATCCCGATGCGCTGTTGCGCTCGATCGACGGGCTCACGCCCGACGACGTCGATGCGGTCGTGGCCGGACTGCGGCCGGTTCCGAAGCCGGCCGAGCGGGTGCGCCCGATCGCCGTTGCCCGCCCGGCGCGAAACAACGGTTCCGAGTTGGGGATGGATTGGGGAAGTTCCGCGTCGGAAGATACGGTGGGGAGTTCCGCTTCCGGGTCGAGGCCGCGCGTAGGGGCTTCGTCCGACACCAGCGAACCTGCGCGAGCTGCCGGACCCGCGACGGCCGTCGACAGGCCGACGTCTCCTGCAGCCCCGACGCCCTCCGAAGCCCGCGTCTCCGTCTCGTTCACCATGACGCGCGAGGACTTCGACGCTCTGCAGGCCGCGCGCACGCGCCTGAGTCGCACGCGGCCGAAACCGCTGACCCTCGAGGAGACCGTTCGGACGCTCGTGGCCTACCACGACGAACATCGACCGAAGCGACGCAGGCGGTCGAATCCTCCGACGGCCCGGCGCACGCGTCACATCCCGCGCGCCACGCGCGAAGCCGTGTTCGAGCGCGACGGTCATCGCTGCGCGTTCGTCGCACCGGAGGGGACGCGGTGTACGACGACGCACGATCTCCAGATCGATCACGTCGAGCCGTACTGTGAGGGGGGCACGAACGACGTCGCGAACCTCCGGCTGCTGTGCGGGACGCACAATCGGAGGGTGGCGGAGTTCGTGTGAGGGGGGTCTCGCACCAGCGCGGGGAAGGGCCTCGAACCCACTCCGTCGAAGTGGTGCGCCGCGATGCGATTGCCTTCTGCACTGCCGCCGGATGGTGAGTGTCGCCGCCGCCTTTCGCCGACGCGCCGGCTGTACCCTGGTCGGGTGTTGGGCTCGCCGTGCCACCCGCTACAGGGATGTGAACCACCTCGCCACGACAACCTTTTCACCGCCCCGAATCATTGCACAATAGTCACTTCCGCTACGGCAACCCCTCGTTCCCGTAGTACTCCCAGAAGAAATGAAGATTGCCCTGGCCCTTGCCCAGCTGCACGCCCTCGGTGATGGCGCGGGTGACGTAGTCCTTGGCCTGGGTCACCGCGTCGTCCATCGAACGACCACGCGCGAGCAGCGCCGCGATCGCCGAGCTGAGCGTGCACCCCGTTCCGTGCGTGACGTTGCCGGGAACCCGCTCGGCCTCGAGCACGTGCTCGGTGCCGGTGGTCACGAGGAGGTCGTCGGCATCGCCCCGCCGGTGTCCGCCCTTCAGCAGCACGGCCACATCGCAGCTCTGGTGCAGAGACTTCGCCGCGGCGCGGAGTTCGGTGTCGTCGTCGGCGAGCTCGCGCTCGAGCAGCATGCCGGCTTCGGGGACGTTCGGCGTCACGAGGTGCGCCAGCGGCAGCAGCCGATCCCGGACCGCTTCGACCGCGTCGTCCTCGAGCAGGGGATCGCCGCTGCCGGCGACCATCACCGGGTCGAGCACCACGTTCGGCAGCCCGTGTTCGCGTAGCGCGCGGGCCACGGCGTCGACGATCTCGGCGTTGGCCAGCATGCCGATCTTCACCGCGGCCACGTCGAAGTCCTCGACCACGGCGTCGATCTGCGCCCGCACGAAGGCCGGGTCCAGGGCCACGAAGCCCCGTACCCGCTGGGTGTTCTGCGCGGTGACGGCGGTGATCGCGCTGGTGCCGAAGACGCCGAGCGCCGAGAAGGTCTTCAGGTCGGCCTGGATCCCGGCGCCGCCCCCGCTGTCGCTGCCGGCGATGGTCAGGGTGACGGGCATCGTGCTGCTCATGTGGACTCCTCCCTCGGAACGGTGATCGGGCGGAAGATGGCCGCGAAGTGCCGCCGCGTCTACCTTCGGCGCCATGCGCTTCGACCGGGTGACCCTCGCGCTGCTCACGGTGCAGCTTCTCTTCGCGATCCACTACGTGGCCGCGAAGCACCTGCTCGAGCACATCCCGCCGCCGGCGTGGGCCGCGCTGCGGGTGACCGGGGCCGCCGCGATCATGCTGGCCTTCACCCGGCACGACTGGCCGCGGTGGCCGCGCTCACGAAGGATGTGGGCCCGCCTCGCCCTGCTCAGCGTGTTCGGTGTGATCGTCAACCAGATCCTCTTCGTCGAAGGCCTGTCGCGCACGGTGCCCTCGCACAGTGCGCTGATCAACACGTCGATCCCCGTCGTGACGCTGCTCGTCGCCGTCCTGCTCCGACAGGAACACTTCGACCGGCGCAAGGTCGCCGCGGTGGCGGTGGCCCTGACCGGCGTGCTGATCCTGCTTCGCGTCGAGGACTTCGACCCATCGGCGGGAACCGTGCAGGGAGACCTGTTGACACTGGCCAACGCCAGTTCCTTCTCGGTCTTCCTGGTCTTGTCGCGGCCGGTGGCGCGCGAACTCGGGGCCAGGATCGTCACCCCGATCGTGTTCGGGATCGGGGCGATCGCGATCACCCTCTTCGGGCTGCCCTCGTTGGTCTCGACGAACTGGTCGGCGGTGCCCCCGCTGGTGTGGCTGCTGGCGGTCGTGATCGTGCTGGGGCCGACGGTCGGGACCTATGCGCTGAACGTGTGGGCCCTGCGACGGGTCGAATCGTCACGGGTGGCCCTGTTCGTGTACCTGCAATTCGTCCTGGCGGCTCCGTTGTCGGCGTGGTTGCTCGACGAACCGCTGTCGCTGCGGTTGATCCCGGCGGCCGCGTTGGTGTTCCTGGGCGTTGCGCTGACCCGGCGTCGTCCCACGCGACCGACGCCGGCGACCTGACCCACCCGACCTCGAGCAACGGCGAAGAGCCGCCCTCTTCGCGAGAGCGGCCCTTCGACCCGAATCCCGATTCCGGGATCTGTGCTTCGTCTCGTTCGCGGTGGATCTACTGGTAGTTCCGCTTCAGCTGGCCCCAGGTGCGAACTTCGCCGTCGACGATCGGATCGGAGGGCTCGACCTTGCCGTTCCAGTTCTCGTCGTACCCATCGAGGGTCACCGTGGTGCTGCTGCTGATGCTGACCACGAAGGCCCAGCCGAGCTGATCGGCCGGTGCGATCTCGCCGAGACGGGTGCCACCGGTCCAGTTGACCGTGCCGGCACCGCTCTGCACCGAACCGAAGTCGACGCGGCGGAACTGATCGAAGGTCCCGGTCAGAATGGCGGTGCCGTCGCTGAAGGTCGCGGCATCGCCGAAGTCGGCGAGCGTGCCGTCGTCCTCGTAGAGGGCGATCGTGCCCCCGGCGAAATCCTGCTGGGTCCCGCTGTCGGTGATCAGCTCGAGGCCTTCGATGACCAGGGTGTAACGAGCGTTCACGTCACCGGTCAGCGGCAGCGGCGTCTCGATGGAACCATTGTTGGTGATCTTCGACACCATCGTCAGGGTTCCACCGACTCCGCCGGGCAACAGGGCCTGGCCGTTGAAGTCGAACCACTGGGACTGAGCGGTCGCGGTGCCCGGAAGCGAGATCACCAGCGCCGCGAGAGACATCAGGAGCAAGTTCTTCATCGTGTCCGTTCTCCTTGGGTCGTTCGCGAGTGTCGGGTCTAGTTCCGGAACAGCGACTTCACGGCGCTGAAGCTGGACTCGTCGGTGTCGACGGCGGCGTCGACCTCGAGGGTCCCGGTGATCTGCAGGTCGTAACCCTCGGGCAGTTGCGTAGCCAGCGGCTTGGTGAAGGCACCGCCGAAGGTGTAGGCGCAATCGGCCTCGTTGTCGCAGATCTGGGCCGCGGTCCCACCGACACCGTCGATGTTCCCGGTGTACCCGCCGATCCCGAATCCGTCGATGCTCAGGTTGAAGTCGGTGAACTCACCCTCGAACAGGAGCTGGCCGTCGGTGAAGGTCGTGAGCAGGCCGTTCGGCGGGTTGGTGCCCCATTCGTGGTTCAGGACGGGGTCCTCGTAGACCTCGATGCGCCCGCCCGTGTAGGCGATGCGCTCGATGCCGTTGTCGTCGAAGCCACCATCGCTCACCAGATCGTAGATGTAGATGGTCACTTCCTGGCTCAGCGGATCGACGCCGAAGAGCTCGTCGTACTGGTCGGCGACGGCCGTGATGACCAGAACGTCACCGGGGTCGCTGGGCGCACCGTCACCGAGGCCACCGGTCTCGTACGAGAAGCCGGAGTAGTCCATGAGGATGACGTTCTGGGCCGACGCTGGCGCGGCGACGGCGAACACGAGTGCGAATGCGAAGAGGGCATGGAGCCGCATGGGCATGGTCCTCCGGAATGGAGTCAGGTCGTCGAGTTGTACTCTCGGACGAGCGCCGCCGCGCGAGGGAGCGCCAGCTCGAGAGAGGCGATTGCTCGGGAGCCTGAGCGGGGTTCAGGTCCGGCACCGGCGGGACGGTACGTCGACCTCCACCGGAACCGCGGGGGCAACCTAACACAGATGGGAGCCCCGCGGGAAGCCTCTCGATTCCCCGGAGTTCCCCGATCCACCGGATTCTGCCGCCGGAATCGAAGAAACGGGGAAGAGAGAGTCGAAGCCAGGTGAAGACCCGGGCCGGGCCTCAGATCCGGCCGATGAAGTGGGTCCCGCCCTGACCGTCGATCGCAGCGTGCAGGCTCGCGGGATCGGTCACCAGGGCCCGCTTCCCCCCCTGCTCGAGGAAGTCGACCACGGCGTCGATCTTCGGCCCCATGCTCCCCGACGGGAAGTGCCCCTCGGCGCGGAGCCGCTGGATCTCCTGCAGCGTGACCGCGCCGAGCGCCCGCTCCTCGGGAGTGCCGAAGCCGACGTAGACCTGTGGCACCGCGGTCAGGATGATGAACAGGTCGGCCTCGATCTCGCGCGCGAGCACGGCACTCGTGAGGTCCTTGTCGATGACCGCCTCCACGCCCTTGTAGGCACGCGTCTCGGGATCGATCACGATCGGGATTCCCCCGCCCCCACCGGCCAGCACGATGTGCCCGCGCAGCGCGCTGTCGCGGATGGTGCGGCGCTGGATCACCTTGAGCGGTTTCGGAGACGGGACGAGCCGACGCCAGCCGCGCCCGGCGTCCTCGGTGATGCTCCATCCGAGTTCGCCCTTCCGTTCCTTCGCGGTGTCTTCGTCGTAGAAGGGGCCGATGGGCTTGGTCGGATCGTTGAAGGCCGGATCGTCGACGTCGACGACCACCTGGGTGACGACGGTCTCGACGTAGCGCTTGATCTCGCGCTGGCGCAACTGGTTCAGCAGCGCCTGCTGCAGGATGTAGCCCAGCGATCCCTCGGTCTGGGCGACCAGCACGTCGAGGGGCATCGATGGCACCTCGGCCGTGGCCGTCTCCTGGATCAGCATGAGGTTGCCCACCTGAGGACCGTTGCCATGCGTGATCACCAGGTTGTAGCCGCGCTCGATGAGCAGCAGGAGGTGATCGCAGAGGACCTGAGCGTTGCGCTCGTGGTCCTCGATCGTTCCCGTCTCCCCCTTCTGGATGAAGGCGTGGCCGCCCACCGCGACCACCGCGGTCGGTGTCGGCACGGGATGGGGATGCGATGCGGGATGGCCGGGGGCCTGCAGGGGATCGACGTTCATCGAGACCTCTTGGGGAGAGCCGGACGGAGGACGGTCGGGTCCGGCACCCTCGCGGCGCCGGAACGGGCGGAAGCCCTAAGGATCGCGCATCCGGGCCGGGGGCGCCACGATCCGGGCGTGGCCGCGTTCCGCCCCGGAGGACGCACGGAGGCACGCCCGCCCTCGCCCCACGCAAGAGGTTCATTCCAATACAGTTACAGCCCCGGACGAGGCCATGGACTCCTACAGCGCGGACGCATCGGAACCGAGCCCGATCGACAGGGGCATTCCGCCGCCTTTCTGCTATTTTGTGACCTCGCTGGCCGGCGATCCCACGCCGGCCGGACCACCGGATTCCGAAGAGGGGGCACCCGATGACCGACGTTCGCATGCCGGACATCCAACCCATGGGCACGCCGAACCCGCGCAGCGTGAAGTTCCTCACCGATCGCACGCTGGTCGAGGTGGGCAGCGCGGACTTCCGCACACCGCAGAGCTGCGAGCGCTCCCCCCTGGCGCGCAAGCTCTTCGACCTCGACCACGTCGAGGGCGTCTTCCTGTGCCAGAACTTCGTCACCGTCACCGCCGATCGGGACGACCAGTGGACCACGCTGTCGCCGACGATCGTCGATGTCCTGCGCGAGCACCTGATGGCCGATGAGCCGATCCTGACCGGTGAGGTCGACGACCACGGCGGCGAGCAGGGCGAGGTCGAGACCAAGGTCAAGGAGATCCTCGACAAGCAGATCCGCCCCGCCGTGGCCATGGACGGCGGCGACATCATGTTCGTGGGCTTCCAGAACGGCGTCGTGCAGCTGAAGATGCAGGGCGCCTGCGGCGGGTGCCCCTCGAGCACGGCCACTCTGCGCCAGGGCATCGAGGCGCGACTGCGCCACTTCATTCCCCAGGTGCAGAGCGTCGAGGCCGTCTGACCTTGCGAGGACCCGGTTCCGTCGTCTGTCCCGAGTGCGGGCGGCTCGTCGAACTCGGCGAGTCCCGGTGCCCGAACTGCGGGCGTTGGCAACCGTCCCTGTTCGGGCTCGCCCCGATCCTGCAGCGCACCTTCGGCACGCTCGAGGTCACACAGCTGATCTTCTGGGGTTGCTGCATCCTGTACGCCCTGTCGCTCGTGCTCGATCCAGGGGCGGTCATGCAGAGCCGGGGCTTCTTCAACATCCTGTCGCCGAGCAGCCAGGCACTGTTGCAGCTGGGGATGACCAGCGGCGGCCTCGTCGATCGCTTCGGACTGTGGTGGACGCCGCTCTCGGCCACCTACCTGCACGGCAGCCTCCTGCACATCTTCTTCAACATGATGTGGTTGCGGATCCTGGGTCCACAGCTCGAGCACGACCTCGGTCCGGGACGCTTCTTCCTGCTGTACACTCTCGCCGGTGCCGGCGGATTCGTCGTGTCCAACACGGTCACCGGGAATCCGACCGTCGGAGCCTCCGGTGCGATCTTCGGACTGCTCGCCGCCACCATCATCCTGGCGCGACACCACGGCGGCGCCTGGGGACAGGCGGTGGGCCAACAGGCGATCATGTACGCGGTACTGCTGTTCGCCTTCGGCTTCGTCTCGCGCACCACGAACAACTGGGCACACGCCGGCGGCTTCGTGGTCGGAGGCCTGGCGATGTTCGTCCTGCTCAAGCAGAGCCAACGTGCCGAGGGTCCGCTCGTGCAACTGGGGGCGCTGGCACTGGCGCTGGCCACCGTCGGTGCTGTGATCGCCAGCTTCGTCGCCGTCCGTTTCGGGTGAGGAGGACCGCCATGACGCGATGGATCACGACTCTCGCGCTGCTGACCGTCGCCACGATCGCCACTGCCCAGGACGTCCCGCGCTTCGAGTTCGAACTCGAGGGGGCCGCCGTCTGGCAGTCGAAGAACGACGTCCAGATCCCCAACGACGCCTCGGCCACGCGTTTCTCGCTGGTCGACCTGGTGGGCAACGGACCGGTGGCGGCGGGCAGGCTGACGTTGCGTTGGAACCTGAGCGACCGTCATCAGCTCCACGCGCTCGGCGCGCCGCTGCAGCTGGTGGAGTCGGGCACGCCGGACACCGGGATCTCCTTCGCCGGAGAGACCTTCGCCGCGGGGCGGGAGGCCGAGGCCACCTACCGGTTCAACTCGTGGCGCATCGGCTACCGCTACCGCCTGGTGTCGGGCCCACGTGGCGACGCCTGGATCGGTTTCACCGCCAAGCTGCGCGATGCCGAGGTGAAGCTGGAACAGGACGGGCTGAGTGCGAACGACACCGACCTCGGCTTCGTCCCGCTGCTGCACCTCGCCGGCCGACGCTTCTTCACCGACACCTTCAGTGGCTCGCTCGAGGTCGAGGCCCTGGGTGGCGGGCCGGGAAGAGCGATCGACGGTGCCGCAACGCTGCGCTACGGCCGTCGACACGGCTGGGGTGTGAGCGTGGGCTACCGCACCATCGAGGGTGGGGCCGACGTCGATGCGGTCTACAACTTCGCCTGGTTGCACTTCGCGGTCGTGGCCGTCGACGTGCCGTTGCGTTGACGCAAGGTCGGAGTGGGCCCCTGGCTCGTTCTTCGAAGAACGAGCCAGGCTCGAGCTCCCATGACACGAACCCCTCGGTTCGTGTCGTGCGGGACAACACTAGGGGCTCGTGCCCAGCTTCCGCCGCTTCGCCGCCTGCCGGCGGGCGTTCTCGTCGAGCAGGGTCTTGCGCAGGCGCATGTGGTTCGGGGTGACCTCGACCAGCTCGTCGTGATCGACGTACTCGAGCGCCTCTTCGAGCGACATCTTCACCGGCGGGGCGATCCGAAGCTTCCGGTCGCTGCCGGCGGCGCGCATGTTCGTGAGCTGCTTCGCCTTCTGGGCGTTCACGACCAGGTCCTCGTCCTTGTTCGACTCGCCGATGACCTGACCGGTGTAGAGCTCGTCGCCCGACTCCACGAAGAACACGCCGCGGTCCTGCAACGCATCGAGCGCGTAGGCGTTCGCCGGCCCCTTGGCCATGCTCACGATACTGCCCGTCTGCCGCTCGGGGATGCTTCCCTTGAAGAACTCGTACTCGTAGAAGCGGTGGTGCAGCACGACCTCGCCGCCGGTCGCCTGCAGCATGCGGCTGCGGAACCCGATGAGGCCGCGACTCGGAATGTGGAACTCGATGCGCGTCCGCCCGTCCCCCGGCTGCATGTCGACCATCTCGCCCCGACGCGATCCGGCGTATTCGATCACCGTGCCCGCCAGGTCGGACGGCACGTCCACGGTGAGCACCTCGACCGGCTCGGCCTTGCGGCCGCCGATCTCCCGGTAGATCACCTGCGGCTGGCCGACCATGAACTCGAAGCCCTCGCGCCGCATGGTCTCCATGAGAATGGAGATGTGCAGGATGCCGCGGCCACTGACCTCGAACTGGTCGGCCGTGCGTCCGTCGCGCACGCGGAGGGCGACGTCCCGCTCGGCCTCGCGCTGGAGCCGCTCCCGCAGCTGCCGGCTGGTGACGTACTTGCCATCCTGTCCGTAGAAGGGACTGTCGTTCACCATGAACGTCATGCTCAACGTGGGCTCGTCGACGGCGATGATCGGGAGCGGTTCGGGCCGCTCGACGTCGGCCAGCGTGTCGCCGATGTCCACGTCGTCGAGACCCACGACCGCACAGATGTCGCCGCAGTCCACCCCCTCGACCTCACGCCGGCCCAGGTTGTCGAACACGAACAGCTGTTTGACCTGCGTGTTCACGCGGCTGCCGTCGCGCTTGAGCAGCACCACCCGGTCGCGCACCGAAAGGGAGCCACGCACGATGCGACCCACCCCGATACGGCCGAGGAAATTGCTGTGATCCATGGCGGCCACCAGCATCTGCAACGGTCCGTCCTCCACCGCGGGAGCCGGAACGACCTGCACGATCCGGTCGAGCAGAGGTCCGAGATCCTCGCGGACGTCGTCGAGCTCCGTGGCGGCCCAACCGTCGCGCCCGCTCGCGTACACGACTGCGAAGTCGAGCTGTTCGTCGGTGGCGTCCAGTTGGGTGAACAGGTCGAAGACCTCGTCGAGCACCTCGTGCGGACGCGCGTGCGGGCGGTCGACCTTGTTGATCACCACCAGCGGCGTCAGGCCCAGGTGCAGCGCCTTCTGCAGGACGAAGCGGGTCTGCGGCATCGGGCCCTCGAAGGCGTCGACCAGCAGCAGTACTCCGTCGGCCATCTTCAGCACCCGCTCGACCTCGCCCCCGAAGTCGGCGTGACCGGGGGTGTCGATCAGGTTGATCCGGGTCTCGCCGCCACCGTGGGCGTAGGTGACCGCGAAGTTCTTCGAGGTGATGGTGATCCCGCGCTCGCGTTCGAGGTCGCCGGAGTCCATCACGCGCTCCTGCACGACCTGGTGATCGCGGAAGGCATGGCACTGGCGCAGGATCTGGTCGACCAGGGTCGTCTTGCCGTGGTCGACGTGCGCGATGATCGCGACGTTGCGGATGTCCAAGATCGGAGGCCTCGGCCGGAGAGAACGGAATCGGGAGCGGCACGTTAGGTGGGCCGGGGCCCCGGCGCCAGACGCCGAGACCCCGGAGGCTTCCCCCCGGGGTCTCGCGTCGCGATCGAGGGCGAGCCGAGCCACCCTCCGGTCGAGGTTCCGCGATCCGCCGCAGCGGCCGATCGAATCCAGCCGCCGCAGCGAACGCCGGAACCGGTTCCTACTTTCCCGCCTCGGCCTTGGCCGCGGCGATGTCGATCTGGATCTCGACCTCGTCACCGAGCACCACGCCGCCCTGGTCGAGGTTCTGGTTCCAGACGATGCCGAAGTCCTTGCGATCAATGGTCACGGTGCCGCTGAACCCGGCCTTGGTGTTCCCCCACGGGTCGGTGGCGGTGCCGTGGAACTCGAAGGGGATCTCCACCGGTTGGGTCACACCGTGCATGGTCAGGTTGCCGTGCAGGACGTAGTTGTCGCCGTCCATCTCCACCTTCGTGCTCTCGAAGGTCAGGGTCGGGTAGGTCTCCACGTCGAAGAAGTCGGCGCTGCGCAGGTGCTCGTCGCGCTTCTCGTCACGCGTGTCGATGCTGGCCGCCTGGATCTCGATGTTCACCGAGCCCTTCGTCAGGTCGTCACCGGCCTCGATGGTGCCGCTCCAGTCGGTGAACTGCCCGCCGGTCTTGCTGAGCATGTGACGGATCTTGAAGCTGAGCGTCGAATGGGTCGTGTCGATCTGCCAGGTCGCCGCGGTGGCCTGGCCGGCCAGCATGACGACGAGGGCGAGGGCGCCGAAGGTCGACAGGATCTTCTTCATGGTCGGAATTCCTCGGGTCGAAGGGGGCGTCGGGTGTTCCAGGGCCGTCGCCGGGACTCGGCCGCGGGTCCGCCCTTGCGAAGGCGACCCTCGGGCTCGCCGGGTTCCGGCCGTGAGACATTTATTGTTATAACGACAATCGGACGAACTGCCAAAGCCTGGGGTGTGACGAGAGTGCAAAACCCGGCCGGACGTGCGGTGGTGTTCGCTCGCAACCGGTGTCCCGATGCAGGGGGGGCGGTGTCGCCCGCAGCCTCGTGCGCCTATCTTGGCGGGCCGCATCGCCCCTCCCGTCGCCCCGGAGCGCATCTCTCGTGGCCCGCCGCCTTCCCGCGCAGCTCGAACTCCTGTCGTTCGGCTTCCTGGCCACGCTGGCCTCGGGATTCGGCCAGACCTACTTCGTGGGACTCTTCGGCGGCCAGTGGCGGGCGGACTTCGCCCTGAGCAACGCGGGGCTCGGCACCGTGTACAGTGCGGCCACCCTGGTCAGCGGTCTGACAATGATCGAGGCCGGACGGTGGCTGGACCGTACGCCGCTCCGGAGCTTCACCGCCGTCGTCGTGGCGTCCTTCGCCGTCGCCTGCGGGCTGATCGCGGTGGCGCCCGAGGCCTGGATGCTGTTCCCGGGGCTGCTCCTGCTGCGTTTGTGCGGCCAGGGCCTCATGGGACACATCGCCATCACCACCGTGGCCCGCCACGCGACCAAGGCGCGCGGGCGGAGTCTCTCCATCGCCCAGCTCGGCTTCCCGGTCGGAGAGGCCGTGCTACCGAGCCTGGTGGTGGCCGCGCTCGCACTCACCTCGTGGAGAGGCGTATGGTGGGCCTGTGCCGTCGTCCTGGTGACCCTGGTGCTCCCGGCACTGGTCCGGCTCGGTCGTGGTGTCTCTTCGGCCCCGGACGGGCCCGACGACTCCGAGCCCGGCGCCAGCCGGCGTGACGTGGTCCGCGATCGTCGATTCCATCGTGTCCTGCCGGTGGTCCTGGCCCCACCCTTCGTCGTGACCGGGCTGTTCTTCCATCAGGCCGCCGTGGCCGACGGAATGGGCTGGCCGCTGTCGCTCCTGGCGACCGCTTTCCTCGCGTACGCCGTCACCCAGGTGTGCGGTGGACTGCTCGGCGGCTGGGCGGTGGACCGATGGTCCGCCCGGCGCATCGTGCGCCTCGTCCTGGTGCCCATGGCATTCGGACTGGCCTCGCTGGCCGTCGCCGATGCACGACCGGTGGCCTTCGTGTACATGGCCCTCGTCGGCTTCTCGGCGGGCATGGGCTCGACGGTGGCCGGGGCCCTGTGGGTCGAGCTCTACGGGCGCCGGCATCTCGGCGCGATCCGGGCGATGCAGCACGCGCTCATGGTCGTGAGTACTGCCGCGTCGCCGGTACTCTTCGGCCTGGCGATCGACGCGGGCCTCGACGTTCGCCACCTGACCCTCCTGTTGGCGGCGGGAGCGGTCCTGGCGATGGCCGGCGTCGGCAGGATCGCATCGACCGGGCAGGAAGCGCCGTAGACGGCTCCATTGGCCGTGGGACACACCGCAGATCGATGCTATAGCTCCCCCGGAGCGCTCCCGCAGATCCACCCCCCGAGGCCCGCATGTCCGACCCCTTCCGCGACGCCGAGGAGATCCGCGACGATCTCGCGCCGCCCGCCGACCTGAAGCGGATCCTGGGCCTGGCGCGCCCCTACGTGGGATCGCTGATCGCCGCCACGTCGCTCATGCTGATCGGAACCGCGATCGGCCTGGTGACGCCACGCGTGGCCGGGGGCGTGGTCGACGCCGCACTGGTGGACGGAAACCTCGATCGTCTCAATCGTATCGTCAGCGCATTGATCGCTCTCTTCGCCGCCCTGGGCGTGACGACCTACGTCGAGCACTACGTGCTGCGTACCACCGGCGCACGCATGCTCCTGGACCTTCGCCACCATCTGTTCGACCACCTGGCCGTCCTGTCACCCGACTTCTACGAGAACCGTCCGGTCGGCGAATTGCTCAGCCGCATGGGAACCGATCTCGGACAGGTCCAGGCCTCGCTCACCAACCGTATCCCGAGTGGGATCTCCGCGGTGCTGCGCTTCATCGGCACGTTGGCCATCCTGCTCGTCCTGCAGACGAAGCTCACGCTGGTGGCCCTGATCGTGGTGCCGCCGGTGGTGCTGCTGGCGGTGTACTTCGGGCGCAAGCTCGAGCGCCTGTCGCAGCAGGAGCGCGACGCGACCGCGGCCGCGGGAGCGCGGGCCGAGGAGACCCTGAGCGGCATCCGGACGGTGCAGGCCTTCCAGCGCGAGGGCGAGGAGGTCCGCCGCTACTTCGGCAAGCTGCGTTCGCTGCTCGGCGTGCAGATCCGCAACGCGCACGTCGAGGGTGCGTTCAGTGGCACCGTGCAGTTCGCCGCCTACAGCGCCTTCGCCGTGGTCATGTGGTACGGCGGCCGCCTCATGCTCGACGGTGCGCTCACGCCGGGAGAACTGACGTCCTTCCTGCTGTACACCTTCTCGATCGCCGTCTCGGTCGGAACACTGGGATCGCTGTACGCCGCCTTCCGCGAGCTGCGCGGTTCGAGCGCGCGGATCTTCCAGCTGCTCGACACACTGCCCACGATCTCCGATCCGGAGCACCCCGTTCCGCTGCGGGACGCCCGCGGAGAGCTGCGGCTCGACCACGTCGACTTCGCCTACGGTGACGATCCCGAGCGCCTCGCCCTTCGCGACGTCGATCTGGTGATCGAACCGGGCGAAGTGGTCGGCTTGGTCGGACCGAGCGGCGCCGGCAAGAGCACGGTGTTCAACCTGCTGCTGCGCTACCACGATCCCGTCGCCGGCAACGTCCAGCTCGACGGGATCGACCTGCGCCACCTGCGCGTGGACGACGTGCGCCGGCACATCGCAGTGGTGCCCCAGGACATCTTCCTGATGAGCGGGTCGATCGAGGAGAACCTGCGGATCGGCCGTCTCGACGCGAGCGACGACGAGATCCGGCGCGCGGCCGAGATGGCCGGCGCGGCCGAGTTCATCGAGCGGCTGCCCGACGGCTACGGTTCGGAGATCGGACAGCGCGGCGTACGGTTGTCGGGCGGACAGCGCCAGCGCCTGGCGATCGCGCGGGCATTCCTGCGCGATCCCACCATCCTGCTCCTGGACGAGGCGACGAGTGCCCTGGACCCCGACTCCGAGCAGCGCGTGCAGGAAGCCCTGACCGAACTGATGAAGGGGCGCACCACACTGGTGATCGCCCACCGCCTGGTCACCGCGCGTCGGGCCGATCGCATCCTCGTCTTCGACGATGGGCGGATCGTGGCTTCGGGCACGCACGACGAACTCTACGAGGCGAACGAGCTCTACCGGCGGTACTGGACCCTGCAGTCGATGCAGTTCCAGGAGGGAACCTCTCCGTGAGATGGCTGCGCATCGTCGGGCCGGGCCTGGCGATCGCGGCCACGGGCGTGGGTGCGGGCGACCTCATGGCCGCCCTGATCGCCGGCGCCGAACACGGAACGCCGCTGCTGTGGGTGATCGTGGTCGGTGCGGCGCTGAAGTTCGCCATGAACGAAGGTCTCGCCCGCTGGCAACTGGCGACCGGCACGCCATTGCTCGAGGGATGGTTCCGGTACCTGGGCCCGGTCCTGCGGATCTACTTCACGGTGTACCTGGTGGTGTGGGGATTCATCGTGGCCGGAGGCCTCATGAGCGCCTGCGGCGTGGCCGCGCACGCGCTGGTGCCGCAGGTTCCGATCGCGGCGTGGGCGATGCTCCACTCGCTGGCCGCGGCCGCGCTCGTGTCGACCGGGCGCTACGGTCTCTTCGAGTCGACCATGAAGGGTCTGATCGGCCTGATGGTGGCCACACTCCTCGGCAGCGTGCTCCTGATCGGCGTGGATCCCGGGGCCACGCTGCGCGGGCTGACGGTGCCGACCCTGCCGACCGGTTCGGCGCCGAGCGCGCTGGCGCTCATGGGCGGCGTCGGCGGCAGCGTGACGCTCCTGAGCTACGGCTACTGGATCCGCGAAAAGCGGTGGTCGTCGATCGAACGACTTCGTGACGTGCGCATCGACCTGGGCGTGGGATACGCGCTGACCGCGCTGTTCGGTGTGGCCATGCTGTTGCTCGCGACCTCGGTCCTCGGTGGCGGCGACGGGCTGCCCGCGGGTTCGCGGGGGTTGGTCGCGTGCGGCGACGCGATCGGAGCCGCGGGGGCGGAGCGCTTCGGAACCGACGCCGGCACCGCGCTGCGCGCGGTCTTCCTGATCGGTGCGTGGGCGGCGATCGCCACGAGCACCCTCGGTGTGTGGCAGGGTGTGCCCTACCTGTTCGCCGACACCGCGCAGGCATGGCGCGGCGAATTCGACACGCCGGTCGACACGCACGGGCGCGCGTACCGTCTGGGCCTGGCCTACCTGGCGATTCCTCCCATGTTGCTGCTTGCGCTCGACCGGCCGGTGTGGGTGATCCGTCTGTACACGGTGACCGGCGCGTTGTTCATGCCCCTGCTCGCCGCCTCGCTGCTGTGGATGAACGGGCGGGCCCGCTGGCTCGGCGCCGTCCGCAATCGTCGGGCGGCCAACGGCGCGCTCGCGCTGGCCCTGCTGCTCTTCGGCATGATCCTCGTGCGCCAGCTGCTGGACACCTGACCCGGCGCACGGCTTGTTCGGCACCCTTCGATGGCCGTACACTGATCCCCGGAAGCAGCCGGCGGCCGGCGCGCCGCCGTCTCGTGCATCCCCTCTCCGCGCGGTCGACGACCGGGTGGAACCGCCACGAGGAGAATCCCATGTCTCGGACTCTACGCCGCTTCCTGTTCCTTCCATTCCTCTTGTTCCCGATCGCCGCGTTCCTGGGATGTGGCGAGGACCCGTCGTCGACGAACCCACCGAGCGGTGACGACGCGACCCTGGCCTTCGGTGGGGCCTTCGACGGCGACGAGGTCGTCCTCGAACGACTGGTGACCGACACGCCCGAAGGGCCGGTCCGGATCGACCTCGTGGCCGACCGCGTCGAGGTCGACGTCACGACCGGCGTCGTCGAGGCCGACGTCGCTCTCCGCAATCGCTCCGACCGAACGGTGGGCCTGCCGGCGCTGGTGTTCCTGGGCGCCTACGATCCGTCGACCGTTCGCCTGCTCAACGGCGACAACCAGGTCGTCGACTTCGGGCCGGACGACGTACCGCCCGAAGGGCCCTACCCCGACTGGTTCGACTACGGCGGCACCTTCGGCGACGACGGTCTGCTCGGACCCGGCGAGACCTCCGATGCGCGCACGTGGCGCTTCGAGGTGCCGGGCGGCGTGTCCTTCGCCTTCGGCGCGGCGGTACGGGTCGGGCTCGATCCGAGCCGGCCCACGATCTCGGGCCGTGTGTTCTTCGACGACGATCTCGACGGCGAGCTCGACGACGACGAGCTGCCGTTCGGCGCGGGCATGGTGCAGGTCACCCACGCCGACGGATACCTGCAGCGCACCATGGTCGACGACACCGGCCGTTGGCGGGTGCCGATCCGCCGGACGGGCCTGTACAGCGCGCTGTACCTGCCGCCGCCGACGGCCGGGCCGCTTCCCTGGTCGTTCTCGACGCCGAATCCGCTCGAGATCCTGATCACGCCGTCGTCGACGGGCGAACCGCAGGGATTCGACGGCGCCGACTTCGGGATCGCCGAGGAGCTTCCGCCACCACCACCGCCGCCCGACGACGTGGTCATCCTGTCCGACGGTCCCGCCGATTCGGTGCAGACCGATCCGTACCGTCTGCTCGACGCGCGGATCACGATGGCGCCGCCGGCCGACGGAACCCGGCCGGTGCGGTACCTGCTCGAGGTCCGGGTCGGCTACAGCGGATGCAGCCCCGGCCATCCGCTGCTGGCCTATGCCGGTCGCAACTTCGTGGAGACCGCTCCGCCGCAGACCTGGCTCCGCCTGTCGCACGACGACCGTGGCGAGCTGTGTGACGCGTGGTGGGAGGAGTGGCGGCGCTTCGACCTGACCCCACTGGTGGAGCACTACCTGCAGGTGTACGGCGGGCCCGTGGAGTTCGTGGTGAAACTGGAGGCGCCGGACGGAACCGAATTCTCGTTGCCGGTCCGCTGATCCGCGCCCACGACCCGACACGGACGCGAGGCCGGTGGACATCCACCGGCCTCGTCGCGTCCGGGGCCTCGGGCTACCGTGTTCCGTTGCGCAGCAACTCGACGTAGGCCCGATAGCGATCACGGATCGATCGGACGTACTGCACCGGCTCCCGCCCGCGCACGAAACCGTGGCGGGCCCGGTTCGCGTGCTCCGGCTCGGACAGCTTCAGCATGGCGTGCTCGACGTGACCGAGCCACCGGTCGGGGTCGTAGCCGAGTCGTCGCGCCAATCGGCGGGCGTCGCGCACGTGCCCGTGCCCGGCGTTGTAGCCGGCCAGCGTGAACCACATGCGCTCGGCCGGATCGAGCGACGCGGGGAAGCGCTCGCGCACCCACTCCAGGTAGCGCAGGCCGGCCTCGATACTCTTCTCGGGATCGTGCAGGTCGTCGATCCCCAGCTCCTGCGCGGTGCGCGGCAACACCTGCATGAGACCGCGCGCCCCCGCCCACGACTCGGCGTCGGGGTCGAAACGACTCTCCTGGTACATCTGGGCCACCACCAGTCGCCAGTCGAAGCCGTGCGCCTCGGCAGTGCGGCGCACGAGGTCGTCGTAGGGACTGATGCTACCGTCGCCCCGCAACTCGGCGCCGCCGTCGCTCAGGTGCCGCACCCGTTCGAAGTACTTGGTGTAGCGCATGTTGTAGAACAGTCCCCGCACCTGCTGGTCGAAGTAGGCGTCGATCGCCGCCAGCAGCTCGCGGTTGTCGGGGTGAACGGCCCAGGCGTGTCCCTGCGGTTCGCCGAGCGTCAGCAGACCCGCGATGTCGTCGCGGATGGTCATCTCGAGTTCGAGCAGGTGCGAGTCGGCCACGGTGAGATCGATCTCGCCCTCGCCCACGGCGTGCAGGATCGCTTCGGTCTCCATGTCGGCCGGCGCGGCGCGCAGCTCGAAGTCGATGCCCGTCGAATCGCGGAGGGCCTCGAGGTGGGTCCAGTAGGCGCTCGAGCGCCGCACGGTGACGGTGCGGCCACCGAGATCGGCGATCGAGTCGATCGCGGCCTCGCCCCGGCGACCCACGAGGACCTCGGACGCCCAGTGGTAGGGACGGCTGAAGGCCACACCGGCGTCACGCCGCTCGTCGGTGGGCGTGAGGAAGGCCGCGGCGAAGTCCCCCTCGCCCGCGCGGAGCATCGGCAACAGGTCATCGTGCGACGGTGCCACCACCACCTCGAGACGCAGTCCCTGATCGGCGGCGAACTTCTTCGCGAGCTCGTACTCGAAGCCCATGAGCTGCCCGCGCCACAGGAAGTAGGTGGCCGCGTTGTTGCGCGTGATCATGCGCAGATGCCCGCGCTCGCGCAGAGCCGAGAGATCCTCGACGTAGATCCGTTCCTCGGGTTGCAGCAGGTGCAATTCGAACAGGAAGGCGTCGAGGGCCTGCAGCAGGGCGGGATTGTCGGGACGTACGGCCCAGGCGAGCGGCCGGGCCGACGTGATCACCGGGCCCCGACGGATGCCCTCACGGTAGCCAAGCAGGACGTCCAGCCGATTGCTGTCCTGGATCGTGTAGTCGACGACGCCGGCGACGAGTGAGTCGAGCACGTCCTCGTTGCCGATCGACCCCTCGAAGACGCGCACGTCGACGGCGTCGTGCTCGGCGGCGAGCAGCTCGGCCGTCTCCAGGAAGCTGGTCCCGCGCCGCACGCCGATGGTGCCGTCCATGTCGTCGATCGTCGACGGGACGGGCGAATCGGCCGCGGCGACCACGGTCTCGTGGCTACGATCGATCGGCTGGGTGAAGGCCACGCGTTCGCTGCGAGCATCGGTCACGGTGAGGTTCGCCGCCAACACGTCGCCCCGTCCCTCGAGCAGGGCGGGCACGAGGTCGGCGAAGCGGTCGAGCGACACGAACTCCACTTCGAGGCCGCGACGCCGCGCGAACTCGCGCGCGATCTCGCGCTCGCGCACCAGGGGATCGCCGCGTCGCGGCAGGTACTGGTCGTCGTCCACCTCCACCAGCACCCGCAGCGTCCCCCGCGCCTCGATGCCGGTGAGGTCGTCGGTGTAGCGCGGCGCCGGCCGTTCGTCGCCGTCGCCGGGGCCGCAGGCGGCCAACGTCACGATCAGGATGCAGATCCAGTACCTCACGCGTCGCCTTCCCTTTCACTCCGCCGCCACGCCGACGCCGCGGCCGCGGTCGGGACGGCGAGGACCAGCAGGAACCAGATCCACGGGAACGGACCCGGCATCTCGCCCTCGATCACCGCCGGCGCCTCGAGCACGAAGATCCCGATCAACGCCAGCGCGCCGCCGATGGTCAGCGCCCACTCCAGGCGCGTGACGCGGACCCGCCGGCCGCGGTCGCGCAGCGATTCGAGTACCAGACCGCTGCCCATCATGATCGCCGCGATCGTCATGGGCGCCAGGCACGGCCCGATCCACGGTGCCGGGATCAGGAACAGCACGTCGGTGGTCAACAGACTGGCCGGCCAGTCGAGCATGACCCACAACCAGAAGTAGTACAGGATGTCCCACAGCCCGAAGGCCCACAGGAAGGCCGCGAACTGGCGCCACGCGTCGCGCGGGGCGGCCAGCTTGGCAACGGCCACGAGCATGACCACGGTCGAGACCTCGCGGCCGATCTCGATCCAGGCGATCGATCCCCGGATGATCTTCAGGGGGAACTCGAAGCCCTCGGGGTAGAAGAGTTCGCGCAGGTACACGACGACCGTGGCCTCGAGCTGGGCCATGGCCACGGTGAAGATCGACAGCCAGATCAGGCGGCGGCGCGTCTCGGCGAGCATGGTGTGGTGGTTCGGGAACGCGAGGATGAACTCCGACCCGGAGAGCTTCGGACCCCGGTCCCCGGACTGTCAATCGCCCTCTGCGGCGCGCGCCTTCGCCTGGTCGACCCATGCGAGTACTTCGGCGTAGCGCGGGTGCGCGCGGACCGCCTCGAGATCCGGATCGTTCACGATCCACCCCCGCTGGACCAGACCACCACGCACGGCGCGGTCCAGACAGTCCAGCGCGTCGTCGACCTCGCCGGCCTTCGAGAAGATGCAGGCGAGGTTGTACAGCACCATCGGGTCGTCCGGTTCGATCGAACGCGCCAACTCCGCCCATTCCAGGGCGCGGCGCGGTTCGTCGATCGAGATCAGACAGTTGGCACCCATGTACAGGGCGCGCACGTCGCCCGGGTGCCGCTTCAGGTGCTCCTCGATCAGGTCGACGGCGCAGCGCCGTGCACGCAGCGCCGGTGCGGGCTGGTCCAATCCGTCGTGGACCATGGCCAGCAGTGCGGGCGACTGGTAGTCGCGCGGGTCGAGTTCCTGGGCCCGCGTGAACAACGCCGCCGCCTCCTCGAGCCGTCCCTGCGCGAAGCAGTCGCGCGCGTACAGGTATGCCGCATCGAAGAGGCGCGGGTCGAGATCCATGGCGCGGCGGAACTCCTGCTCGGCCTCGTCGTGCCGCTCGGACAACGACAACACCTGACCGCGGGCCACGTGCGCCTCGGCCAGGTCGGGGTCGAGCTCCAGCGCCCGCAGACTGGCCTCGTCGGCCTTCTGCAGGCTCTCCGAGCGCCGATCGGCGTAGAGGAACAGGTACGACCAGCAGTTCGTCATGCCCGTGTAGGCCAGGGCGAAGTCGGGATCGTGTTCGACGGCCAGGCCGAACATCTTCAGCGCCAGCTCCATGCCGCGACGGTGGTACAGGTAGAAGAACTGACGTCCGCGCAGATAGTAGTCGTAGGCCTCGGGATCGCGGGCGCGACGGTAGGCGCGGGGCATCGACTCGCCAGGCTGCAGGGTGACCTCGAGCGCGCGCACGATGTTGCGGGCGATCTCGTCCTGCACGGCGAGGACGTCACGCAGCTGACGGTCGTAGCTCTCCGACCACAGCGGGTTGCCGCTGGCCACGTCGATCAGTTGCGCGGTGATCCGCAGACGCTCGCCGGCCTTGCGCACGCTGCCCTCGAGCACGGCGTCGGCGCCGAGGTCGTGGCCGATGCGCCGGATGTCCATGGGACTGTTCTTGTAACGGAACACCGAGGTCCGCGCGATCACGTCGAGCTTCGCCACGTGCGACAGCCCCAGGATCAATTCCTCGGTGATACCGTCGCAGAAGTACGCCTGGTCACCTTCGGCGCTCATGTCGACGAAGGGAAGCACGGCCAGCCGCTGCGTTCCGTGCAACGACCGGCGCAGGTGCCGGTGCGCGAGGGCTTCGAGCTCGTCGGCGACGAAACCCGCCGACGAGGGCCGGTGCGTGGGTTCCTTCTCGAGGCAGTCCTCGATCAGGCGCTCGAGTTCGCGGGGCAGATCCGGATGGAACTGGCCCGGGCGCGGCGCCCGGTCACAGAGGATCTTCGCCACCAGTTCGGGCCGATTCGCGGCGGTGAAGGGAAGACTGCCGCAGCACATGCGGTAGAGCATCACGCCCAGGGCGTAGACGTCCATCGAGGGATCGGGCGGAGCGCCCGACAACTGCTCGGGCGCCATGTACGAGAGGGTTCCCGAGATCCCGTCGGCGATCTCGAGCGTCTTCTCCTGGCCCGCCGCCCAGGCCCTCGACGCGATGTCGCCTCTGACGGTACCGGCCGGCGTGGCCTCGGGACCACATGCGCGGTCCTTGTTCGCGACCGGCACCCGGGCCAGCCCGAAGTCGAGGATCTTGACGTCGCCGCGCGGTGAGAGCATGACGTTGGCCGGCTTCACGTCGCGGTGGACGATCCCGTGCGCGTGGGCCTCGGCCAATCCGCGTGCCACACCGATGCCGACACGCAGGATCTCGTCGAGGCCCATGGAACCGTGGGCGAGGCGAAGGTCGAGCGACTCGCCCTCGAGGAACTCGAGCACGAGGAAGATCGTCTCCGGCGTCCGCACGATCTCGTAGAGCGTGGCGATGTTCGGATGCGCCATCCGAGCGATCGCCCGCGCCTCACGGTGCAGGCGCTCGACCGCGGCGTCCTCGTGCAGGAGCTCGTCGTTGAGGAACTTCAGGGCGACGGGCCGATCGAGTTGCAGATCGACCGCGCGATAGACGTCGCCCATCCCCCCGCTTCCGATCTTCTCGCGCACGCGGTAGTGCGAGATCGTGCGACCGAGCATGGTCGCCTCCCGGTCCGGACCGGGGCGGGGGCGTCGGGGAGGCGCTCCCGTCCGGAGTCACCCGATGCGAGGCCTACGTGGCGGCTGTGATGCGGGTTGCAGCTCGTGTTCGTCGACGCGTTCCGGCCGCACCACTATACTACCCCGTCCTGTCCCGACTCGACCCGATCGCTCCTCGGTTCCGGCCCGGAAGGATCCATGAAGACCACCGCCATCGTCCTCGTCCTGCTCGTCGCCCTGTTCACCGCGCACCCGGCCGTCGCGGCCACCGGGCCCGAACCCGGCACCCTGATCGTGCTGAACAAGGACGAGGCCTCGGCCTCGATCCTCGACCTGGCCACCGGCGAGGAGATCGCGAAGCTCCCCACCGGCGTCGGGCCGCACGAGGTGGCCGTGGCCGGCGACATGCGCACGGCCGTGGTCGCCGACTACGGCCAGGAGGAGCCGGGCCACACGCTCACGGTGATCGACCTGGCCACGCTCGAGGTGGTGCGCACCATCGAACTCGGTGAGCACACCCGACCGCACGGCATCGTCTTCCTGCGCGACGACCGCCACGTGATCGTCACCACGGAGGGTTCGGAACACCTGCTCGAGGTCGACGTCCTCGCCGGCGAGATCACGCGCGCCATGCCGACCGGTGGACAGCTCGGTCACATGGTGGCGATCACGCCCGACGAGCGCTGGGCCTACGTGCCGCACATGCGCTCCGACGACGTCGCGGTCATCGACCTGCACGCCGGCGAGCGCTTCGCCCTGCTCGAGCTGCAGTCCCAGCCCGAGGGCATCGACACCCATCCGTCGGGCGAGGAGGTGTGGATCACCAACCGCGGCAGCGACACGATCAGTATCGTCGACACCGACGACCACGAGGTGATCGAGACCATCCCCTGCGGCTCGTTCCCCATCCGCCTGAAGTTCACGCACGACGGTCGCCATGCGATGGTCAGCAACGCGCGCACGGGCGACGTGGCCGTATTCGACGCCGAGACCCGCGAGGAACTGCACCGCGTGCCCATGCTGGCCGAGACGGTGGCCGGCATCGACGAGCGCCTGTTCGGCGACCAGTTCGACGACAGCCCCGTTCCGGTGGGTATCCTCGTGCATCCGCACGGCGACCGGGCCTTCGTCGCGAACACCAACGCCGACGTGGTGAGCGTGATCGACCTGGAGAGCTTCGAGGTCGTCGATCGACTGGTCGGCGGCAAGGAGCCCGACGGCCTGGCCCACTCGCCGCTCGCGCCGACCCGCACGGGCGGCCTGGAGCACGAGGGACTCATGGCCACGCTCTGGGCGCAGGAGGCCGCCGAGTACGACGCCCTGACCCTGGGCGTGTACCGGTCCGCCACACGCGCGCTCGACGCCCTGCTCGCCGATCGTTCCATGAGCGCGTCGCTCGAACAGCTCGAGACGGGCGACTACCAGGACCTGCCCCCGGCGGTGATCCTCGACGTCGACGAGACCGTCCTCGACAACGTGGCCTACCAGGCGCGGCTGATCCTCGACGAGGACGAGTACGGCTCGGAGACCTGGACGGCGTGGTGCGAGGAACGGGCCGCGGTGCCCGTGCCCGGCGCCCTGGAGTTCTGCCGCGCCGCCGATGCGCGCGGCGTGGCCGTCTTCTACGTCACCAATCGGCGCGCGAACGTCGACGAGGCCACCACCGACAACCTGCGCCTGCAGGGCTTCCCGTTGTCCGACGAGGAGGACCGCGTGCTCACCCGCGGCGAGCGCGAGGGCTGGACGGGCGACAAGACCTCGCGCCGGGCCTTCGTGGCCGAGCGCTACCGCGTGGTCGCCATGTTCGGCGACAACCTCGGCGACTTCGTCGACATCGAGGATCTCGGATCCGAAGAGCGCGACGCGCGCGTGGCCGCCCACGCCGACTGGTGGGGCCAGCGCTGGTTCGTGCTGCCCAACCCCATGTACGGCTCGTGGGACGGCACCCTGATCGACGGCGACTGGGGCGCCTCGCGCGCCGAGAAGCTGCAGCGCAAGCGCGCGTGGCTGGAGCCGCTGCGCGACTGATCGCGCGGTGCGGTCGAACGCACGGTGCGGCGTCGTTCAGAGATGGCGCCGCACCCAGCCCGACAACTGGAACAGGGCCATCAGCGACGGCCAGGTCTTCTGCAGCGCCGCCGGCCGGTCGAGCTGCCGGTCGATCACCCCGCGCACCGCACCACTCCACAGCGGACACTGCGTGATCTCGTGTTCCACCCAGCGGCGATGCTGCGTGAGGAAGCGCGGGCCGTCGAACTGGAAGGTGCGCTTGCCGATCCGCGCGTCGTCGTAGCCCACGCGTTCTCGCAGCAGCTGCCGGAGCAGGACCTTGTTCACCAGTCGCTCGCGGTCGAAGCGGCTGGCTTCGGGCAAGTGGAACCAGAAATCGATCAGATCGCGGTCGACGAAGGGGAACAGGGCGCGCGTGCCGGTGATCTCGGCCGCCACGTAGGCCTTCACCACCATCGCGTTCTGATCGGCGTGCCGGCCACGGACCTCCGACCGGAAGTCGAAATCGTCGAGGTCGCGCCGCGCGCGGCTCTCGCGCGCCCACTCGGCGTGGGTGTCGATCGAGCCGTCGAAGAAGCGCTTGGTGTCGGTGTGGCGCAGCCAGCGCCCGCCGAAGAAGTGCCACTCCGCCCGCGTGCGCAGCGCCGCGCTCAGGGGATGCTCGGGCGGGAACATCCCGCGGAACGGCCGCAGCCACGCCAGCCACCGGTCGGCGATCCGCGAGTTGCGGTGCTCGGCCGCCGACGGCACGTAGCCGATCCACGAGTCGTTGTTCAGACCGTCGATCAGTCCCTCGCCCGGCTGCATGCCCGCGCGCGCCACCCCGAGCAGGTAGGGAACGAGCGTCGGATCCCCGCAGGGCTCGGTGGCGTGCTCGAAACAGCGCGTGACGATCGGTTCGATCTCCGTGCGGTCGTCGGGCAGGACCACCGTCTCGTGCGGCACGCCCAGTTGCTTCGCGAAGGCCGCCGCGTCGACTGCCTCGTCCTCGTCGGGCTCCGAGGCGAAGGTGATCGCCCGCACGTCGTCGCGCCCCGCCTCGCGACAGGCCAGGGCCAGGGCCACCGAGTCCTTCCCCGAGCTGAGCATGAGCACCGACGAGCGATCACCGAGCCAGCGCTGGACGGCCCCGACGAGCAGTTCGAGCAGGCGGTCGGTCGAGGGGACCCGGTCCTCGCGGCTGCGCGCGTTGCGGAAGATCGGCTCGTACGTGAAGGACGCTTCGAAGGTCTCGCCGCGGCGCGTCACGCGGAGCCGGTCGCCGAAGCCGAGCCGGGCGACGTCGACGTGGACGGTGCCCGGCGCCGGGACGAAACCGTGGTGCAGGAAGTGCGAGAGGGCGCGGTCGGAGAGCGCGGGATCGAGCCCGGCGAGCAGCGCCCTCGGGTCACGGCTCATCCGGCAGCGGCCGGGCCGCAGGTCGGCGAAGAGACGGCCGAGACCGGGATCGACGGTCAGGGTGTCGGTCTCGGCGCCGGTGACGGCGTCGCGCAGGTCGTCGGGCAGGGCCGCGCCCGCGCTCCAGTCGAAGACCTGGTCCTTGTCGGACTGCACACCCGGCCTCCTGTTCCGCGGCATCGGCGACCCGTTCGCCGGATCCGGCGGCGGAGTATCGCAGGGTGCCCGGCGGGCGACCAGGGCGGATCCGTGGGCGGCGGTCGGCGGTCGGACCCGGGGCATTCCCCCTTGCCTTCGTGTCCTTCTCACACTATTCGTGTGAGGCGCCGATTAAGTGTCGGCTGCACACGAATCCTGGTCCCCCTCGGAACACGCCCGTGCCCCACACCGTCCGCCAGCCGAGCCGCCGCAGCCGGCCCCTGCCGGATCTGCCCGTGACCGTGGACACGGTGATCTTCACCGTGCTCGACGCCACGTTGCAGGTGCTGCTCGTGCGCCGGGGCGAGGACGCGTTCGAGGGCCTGTGGTCGCTGCCGGGCGGCTTCGTCGAGCCGAGCGAACCGCTCGAGGCAGCGGCGCTGCGCGAGCTGCGCGACGCCACCGGCGTGACCGACGTGTACCTCGAGCAGCTCTACACCTTCGGCGATCCCGGCCGCGACACCCGCGGCCGCGTGATCAGCGTGGCCTACGTCGCCCTTCTCGACGCCGACCGCTGCCCGCTGGTCCCCAACGAACTCGAGGCCGAGGCCCGTTGGTGGCCGGTGTACGAGCTGCCGCCGCTGGCCTTCGACCACCCGCGCATGATCGAGGTCGCGCTGGCCCGTGTGCGCACCAAGCTCGAGTACACCACCATCGGTTTCCAGCTCATGCCCCACGACTTCACGCTGGGCGAGCTGCAGCGCGTGTACGAGGTCGTGCTCGACCGTCCGATCGACAAACGCAACTTCCGCCGGCGGCTCAAGCTGCTCGAGCTGGTCGAGGAGACCGGCGAGATGCGCAGCGAAGGACCCGGCCGTCCGGCCGCACTCCATCGCTTCCATCACGTGGACTTCGTCCATCTGCGCGATCGCGGCTTCCACTCGCCGTTCTGAACCCGCCCCTCCGAACCGAGGCCCGTCATGAGCACCCGCACCTGGACCCCGCTGCCCGAAGAGATCACGTCGCTGTCCCCCGACGCGATGCAGGAACGCATCGCCGCGGCGAAACGCGAACTCGGCAACGACGTGGTCCTCCTCGGCCACCACTACCAGGCCGACGACGTGATCCGTCACGCCGACGCCACCGGCGACAGCTTCAAGCTGGCCCAGCACGCCCAGGCCCAGACCCAGGCGAAGTACGTAGTCTTCTGCGGCGTGCACTTCATGGCCGAGAGCGCCGACATCCTCACCGGCGACGACGTGACCGTGGTCCTGCCCGACATGGGCGCCGGG
Source organism: Candidatus Krumholzibacteriia bacterium (assembly GCA_035268685.1). Taxonomy (NCBI): domain Bacteria; phylum Candidatus Krumholzibacteriota; class Candidatus Krumholzibacteriia; species Candidatus Krumholzibacteriia bacterium. The sequence goes on from DATFKK010000129.1 coordinate 28,248, forward strand.
TGTTCGATGGCCGACATGGCCGACGTGGTCGACGTCGAGGAGGCGTGGGACATCCTCGCCGAGATGGGCGTGCGCGACATCGTGCCGATCACCTACATGAACTCGACGGCGGCCATCAAGGACTTCTGCGGGCGCAACGGCGGTATCGTGTGCACCAGCAGCAATGCCGAGAAGGTCCTGCGCTGGGCCTTCGAGCGCGGCGAGCGGGTGATGTTCTTCCCCGACCAGCACCTCGGCCGCAACACCGGCTACTCCATGGGCATCGACCTCGAGCAGATGCCCCTGTGGAATCCCCACGCCGTCGACGGCGGCGCGACGCCCGAGCATTACCTGGACTCGAAGATCATCCTGTGGAAGGGCCACTGCTCCGTGCACCAGAAGTTCGACGTGACCAACGTCTGGACCCTGCGCGAGGCCGATCCCGACATCCAGATCCTGGTGCATCCCGAGTGCAACTTCGAGGTCGTGCAGAACGCCGACCTCGTCGGCAGCACCGAGTTCATCATCGAGCAGGTGGAGAACGCGTCCGCGGGTTCGAAGTGGGCGATCGGTACCGAGTTCCACCTCGTGAACCGCCTGGCCGAACAACACCCCGAGCAGCAGATCACCTCGTTGAGCGGCATCCAGTGCGCCTGCGCGACCATGTACCGCATCGACCCGCCCCACCTGCTGTGGGCCCTCGAGAGCCTGGTTCGTGGCGAGGTCGTCAACCCGATCCGCGTGCCGCGCGACGTCACCGAAGGCGCGACGGTGGCGCTGGAGCGGATGCTGGCCCTGAAGGGCGACGGCGCGGTCGGACAGCGGCGGGCTCGAGCCCATGTGGGATGACCGGCCACGGAGTCATTCCCACGCCGTGCCCGGGTGGAGTTGCCTGTCCGCGTCACTGTTCTCTGCTATCCTCGTCCGATGATCACGCTGAACGACATCTCGAAACAGTACGGCCGGCAGATCCTCTTCGTGGAGACGTCGGTCCAGATCAACTCCGGAGAGAAGGTCGGACTCGTCGGACCGAACGGCGCGGGGAAGTCCACCGTCTTCCGGATGATCGTCGGCGACGAGTCCCCCGACGAAGGCACGGTGTCCGTGCCCAGGCGCACGACGATCGCCTACTTCCGGCAGGATGCGAGCGAGGCCTCCGGGCGCAGCGTCCTCGACGAGGCCATCGCCGGTGCCGGACGGGTCGGTGAACTGCACCACGAACTCGCGGCACTCCAGGAGACCATGGCCGACCCCGCGCGCGCCGACGAGATGGACGGGTCGCTCGCGCGCTACGGGGAGATCCTCGACGAGTACCAGCACGGCGGAGGCTACGAACTCGAGTCCATGGCGCGCGAGGTCCTCCAGGGTCTGGGCTTCGACGACGACCAGATCGACGGCCCGGTCGACACGCTCTCCGGCGGTTGGAAGATGCGCGTGGCGATCGCCCGCGTCCTGTTGGCCCGGCCCGAGGTCCTCCTGCTCGACGAGCCGACGAACCATCTCGACATCGAGTCGATCCTCTGGCTCGAGAAGTTCATCCGGGATTACCCGGGGACCGTGGTCATGACCTGCCACGACAAGGACTTCATGAACCGCGTGGTGACGAGGATCGTCGACATCGACGGGGGCGAGTTCGTCTCGTACGCCGGCAACTACGACACGTACGTGGAGCAACGAGCCCTGGCCGACGCCAATCGCGAGGCCGCGCACGCCCGCCAGCAGGCGATGCTGGCGAAGGAACGCCGGTTCATCGATCGATTCTCGACCCACGCGGCCAAGGCGTCGCAGGTCCAGAGCCGGGTGAAGAAGCTCGAGAAGATCGAGACCGTCGAGCCACCACGCACGCGACGCGTGGTCCGCTTCGAGTTCCGCGAGCCGCCCCGCTCCGGCGAGGATGTCGCCGTGCTCGAGGGTGTGGGCAAGGCCTACGGTGCCCGGGTGATCTACGAGGACTTCGACCTGGTGGTCCGGCGCCGCGAACGATGGTGCGTGATGGGACGAAACGGGGCCGGCAAGACCACTTTGCTGAAGCTCGTCGCCGGCGCAGCGGATCCCGACGGCGGCAGCGTGCGCCTGGGCCCGTCGGTGAAGATGGGCTACTTCGCACAGCAATCGGTCGACCTGCTCGATCCGACGCTGACCGTCTTCGAAGCCGCGCAGCAGGCCTTCCCGGCCGAGGGGCAGGGGGCACTGCGTACGCTGTTGGGTGCGTTCCACTTCATCGGCGAGGACGTCGACAAGCCCACGCGGATCCTCTCGGGGGGTGAGAAGACGCGCCTGATCCTGGCCCTGATGCTGTTCGACCCGCCCAACTTCCTCGTACTCGACGAGCCCACGAACCACCTGGATCTCGAGACCAAGGAAATGCTCGTCGAGGCGCTGTCGGACTTCGAGGGAACGATGCTCTTCGTGAGCCACGACCGCACCTTCCTGCGCGGTCTGAGCAACCGCGTGCTCGAACTCCGTCCCGGCGACGGCAACGGCACGCCGGCGGAGCCGCCGCGCGTCTTCGACGGGTCGTACGGCGAATTCGTGGTCGCGACGGGAGACGAAGCGCCGGGCGTGCACGGTTGACGGGCGTCGGAGCGGGTACACGAGGGCTTCCGGCAGTTCGCCCGTAGCGGTGACACGGCCCTGGGATCCCCCGCAGACGGCAACGTCTGTGGCCTTCGCGACTCTGCGCGAGGTCCTCGCGCCTCATCTTCCCGTTTTCCCCCTGTCCCCCCCGAAGCACCTGTGGCAGCCTCGTCGGGTTCCACGACCCCGAACCGAACCACGCCATGCCACGCGACCAGAAGTCCGGACTCGGCACCTTCGCCGGTGTGTTCACGCCGAGCATCCTCACCATCCTCGGCATCATCCTGTTCCTCCGCGTGGGCTACGTGGTCGGCAACGCGGGTCTGGGCAACACGCTGCTGATCATCGCGATCGCGAACGTGATCACGATCCTCACCAGCTTCTCGTTGGCCACCATCGCCACGAACCTGCGGGTGAAGAGCGGCGGGGACTACTACCTGATCTCGCGCACGCTCGGTGTGGAGTTCGGCGGCGCGCTCGGCATCGTGCTCTTCGCGGCCCAGGCGATCTCGATCGCCTTCTACACGATCGGTTTCTCCGAGGCGGTCACGACCGTCGTGGGGCTGGAGTCCGCCTGGGCGGCGCAGCTCGTGGCCGCGGGTGCTGTTCTCGCGTTGTTCGTCCTGGCGTGGGTGGGCGCCGACGCGGCCACCACCTTCCAGTACGGCGTGATGACCGTGCTCGGGCTGGCCCTCGTCACGTTCTTCGTCGGCGGCCTGGGCGACTTCGACCCGCGGTTGGCGCGCGACAACTGGGTGGTGAGCAGCGATCAGCCCTTCTGGCTGTTGTTCGCGATCTTCTTTCCCGCCGTCACGGGATTCACGCAGGGCGTGAGCATGTCGGGCGACCTGGCCGACTCGTCGCGCAGCCTGCCGCGGGGGACCTTCGCCGCGGTGGGTCTGTCGATCGTCGTCTACCTGGCGACGGCGGTCGTCTTCGCGGGGGCGATGCCGGCGAGCGAACTGGCCTCGGACACCGGCGCCATGCGGCGGGTGTCGATCCTTCCCTGGCTGGTCGACGCCGGAGTGATCGCCGCGACGCTGTCGTCGGCGCTGGCGTCGTTCCTGGGCGCCCCGCGCATCCTGCAGTCGCTCGCCCGCGACCGCGTGTTCCCGGTGCTGAATCCCTTCGCCGCCGGTCACGGTCCGAGCGAGAACCCGCGGCGCGGCGTGCTCCTGGCCCTGGTCATCGCGCTGGTCACCGTGGCGCTGGGCAACCTGAACGTGATCGCGCCGCTGGTATCGATGTTCTTCCTCGTGTCCTACGGACTGCTGAACTTCGCGACCTACTACGAGGCCAGCGCGGGCAGCCCGTCGTTCCGGCCGACCTTCCGGTTCAGCCATCCGCGCATCGGCCTGGCCGGGGCGATCGCCTGCGGCGCCGTCATGCTGGCGATCGACCCCGTGGCGGCGGCGGTGGCGGGAGCGATCCTCTTCGGGATCCTGCAGTACGTCCGGCGATCGACCACGGTGACGCGCTGGGCCGACAGCAGCCGGTCGGCGCGGCTGCGTTCGATCCGCGAGAACCTCCACGGTCTGAGCGCCCAGCCCGAGCACCCGCGGGACTGGCGGCCGGTGATCCTGGCCTTCTCCGAACAGTCGGAACGTCGCGTGGCCCTGCTGCGCTTCGCGGGGTGGATCGACGGTCGGAGCGGCTTCACCACCGCCGTCCAGATCCTGGACGACGAAACCGGCCCGGCGACGCGTGGACGCATCCACGAGGTCGAGGAGCAGCTCCGCAGCGACATCGCCACTGCCGACGTGCCCGCCTTCGCGCGCTGCGTCGACACCGACCCGAGCGCCAGCGCGCTTCCGACACTGTTGCGTGCACACGGCCTGGGGACGATCCGCGCCAACACCGTCCTGGTGAATCGCCTCGACGACGGGGCCGACGACCCCGACCGCGCGCGGGCGTTCGCGCGCCGGTTGCGGACCGCGCTGCGATCCGAGTGCCACCTGGTGGTCCTCGACGCCACGCGTGAGGAGATCGACGCGCTCGACGAGGCCCCGATCGACCAGCGCCGCATCGACGTCTGGACCGAACGCGACGCGACCGGCCGTCTGTGCCTGCTGCTCGCCTACTTGACCACGCGCACGCCCGACTGGAAGGACGCCACCATCCGCCTGATCGCGACCCGGCACGGTTCGCGGCGCGCGCGCGAGCGGCTCGAGGAGCAGTTGCGCACCATGCTCGAGGAGGTCCGCATCGACGCCGAGGTCGTGATCGTCGACGACGAACCGATCGACGCCGTTTCGGGCAATGCCTCGCTCGTGTTCCTGCCCATGCGGCTGCACGGCGACCGCGCCGTGGGCCCGACGGGTCGTTCCTTCGCCGAGGCTGGCCGAGGTCTGGCGGTGGTGGCCTTCTGCATGGCCGCCCAGGACCTCGAGCTCGACGCCGAACCCGAGGAGGGCGAGGCCGCCGAGATCGCCGCGGCGGTCGATCGCGCCGAGGAGGCCGAGCGCGAGGCGGAACAGGCCCGCGAACGCGCCGACGCGGCCGAGGAGGAACTCGCATCCCACGGCGGCGACGAGCCGGGCGACGACCAGCTCCGACGAAAGGCGAAGAAGGCGCGCTCCGAGGCCGAGCGGGCAACCGAACACGCACGCCACGCTCGGGCGCAGGCCGACGAGATGGCGCCGGAACATCGAGCCGCGGACGAGGACGAGGACCGGAGCGAGCGGAGCGACTCCACGCACCCTTGATCCCGCCACGACCCCGACCCCGATCAGAACCGTGCCTTCACCGCTCCCCACGTGACCGATGTGCCCGGCACGGATTGATCGATCTGCATCAGCACGATCACGCGCGTGACGACGCCGTCGGCGTCGGTGACCTGGACGACGAAGTTCGGCACTCCCTGGAGGAACTGCCTCACGTCGGAACAGGTCTCCGTGCCGTCGTACGACGTCTCCGGGATCGACCAGCCCGGATCGTCCTCGTCGGCGAAGTCCACGACGTGCCAGCCGTAGCGCATGGTCGCGAGCGGAGCGGCGGTCTCGGCGGCGGTCCAGCAGTATTCGACCGGAGTGCCCGCGAGAACGACGATCCGCAGGAGGACGTCCGAGCCCACGCTCGTGGTCTCGGGAATGCCGGTGCCGCTCACGGTCAGGGCCGGACCGACATCGGCGACCGCGGGAGCGGCGCAGAACAGGATGAGAGCGGCGGCAAGAGCGAACGAGCAGAGGGCGTGGCGCATGGCGGACTCCCTGAGCAAGGGGGAACCGGGAGTGCGCAGGAAAGGTCCGGAATCGCGTCGGGCGAGGCAAGGGACGGCGATCACGACGCACCGACCTTCCCGCGCCGCTCAGCCTCGCCGTGCCTCCGTCAGGTCACCACCCCGCACCGTCGCGCCCACCACCAGCGCCGCCGCGATCAGCACCAGGTTCTTCACGATGTACTGCCCTTCGAGCGTGAGCCCGTAGGGAAACACCGTGAACACCTGTTCCGGCAGGAGGACGATCGGCGACAGCGTGCCCGGCATCTGGAGCATGAGCAGCAGGATCGCCACGCGCAGACCGCGCCCCGTGAGGAAGAGGATCCCGATCGCCACTTCCCAGACACCGAGGAAGGGGACGAACACGTTGGCCGGGATGATGGGGACGGTGGCCCGGACCAGGTCCTCGGCCGGGCTCAGGCCCGGCACCAGCTTGAGCCCGCCGAACCAGACGTACACGATGCCGACGGCGATCCGGAGGAACCGGACGCCGGCGACGGCCATCCAATGCGTGATGGCCCGGTCCAGCCGGCCGAACCAGCCTCCTCCACGTCTCAACGTCTCACTCCCGATCGGGTCGTCGTTCCGGTCTCGGGGAGATGATAATCCACCACGGCCCGCGCGCTCGCCGGAACCAGCGTGAACGACGGCCACGGCCCGAACTGCGCGTGGAGGGGGGCAACCGTGTGCGGTGTTGCGGGATCGGGTCGAGCGACATGTCGGGGAAGTGCCGATTCACGTTCGTCAGCCCGGACAGGCTGACATCGGCCCGGTGTCAGTCCCAGTCGGCTGACACCGGGCCGATGTCAGCCAACCGTGACTGACATGCGCAAAACCGCCCCAACCAGGATATGTATCCCCCCGGCATGCAAGGCCGCCGATTCGCTGCGATCGTCCTGCCCCCTCCCGGCGCGGGTCCCGATGCCGGCGAGCCTCCTCTGGACTCTGGAATCCAGAATCGACGAGTCGCGAGAGCGCGTCCACGCGACGATGATCGCCTTTGCCCTGGTCGCCCGCGCTGGACATGGCCCGTGCCGGATGGGCCGGGCGCAAGCTCCAGGATCGCGCCACCGCGACCGAGTCGCTCGCCGACCGAGCACGGGCACGAAGCCTTGGGACACCTGCTGGCGCAGAACCTCGAGCACCAGTCGCACCGCCCCCGCCGCGGTCGATGACGTGTGCGGTCGACCTTGCTAGAATGCGTCCTCGCAACTCTTGACTCGAACCTCCGCGGCTCCGGGTCGTCGTCGTCGCCTGCCGTGCCCAGGAGGCCGGCGCCTTCGTCGACGAGCGGTGCCGAGGGGTGGATTCAGCACCATCACCGCAGCCAGGAGTAACGAGGGGTCTCTGCCGTGACTCATGCGCCTGCGCCGAAAAGTCCTCGATCGCCAATCGCATTGCGCTGGATATTCCCGGGTCTGCTGGCCCTGTTCGCGGCCTCGGCCATGGCCGCAGGCCCGGAGCCTGCCGACGGTGAACTGACCCTGTCGCTGGATCGGGCGCTGGAGATCGCGCGCCAGGAAAACCCTCGCATCGCCATCGGCCGGGCACGCCGGGCCGGCGCCGAGGGCGCGCGGGTCCGCTCACGCCAGGTATTCTCACCGAGGCTGACCCTGGACGCCTATCACCTCCGCCTCGACACATCGGTGCTCGACAACATTCCGACCTTCGAGCCGGACTTCCCGCCGGTCTTCGTCGGGCTCGATTTCGGGCCGCTGGAGGGCAACGTGGCCAGCGTCGAGCTGGTGCAGCCGCTGATCAACGTCGGCGCCTGGAGTGCGCGGCGACAGGCCGGCCGGGCACTCGAAGCCGCCGACCTCGAATTGCAGCGGGCACGACGTGAAGTGGATGTCGCCGTTCTCGAGGCGTATTTCGGCGCCTGCACCGCACAGCGCCAGGTGGAAGCGGAACAGAAGGGACTGGCCACCGCCCGACGGGTGTTGCGCCGAGCCGAGGCCGGGTTCGAGCAGGAACTCATCGCACCGGTCGACGTGCTCAGCGCGCGTACGCGGGTTTCCGCAATGCAGGCAAGGGTCGCGGCTGCCGAGGCCCGCGTGGTCGCCGCGCATGCCATCCTGCGTCAGGTGCTGGGTATCGACGAAGATCCGGAATTGATCCTGACCGACCGTGTTCCGCAGCCGAGCCCACCGGTGGACGAAGCACCGCAGCGCCGCGAGATGCTTTCCGGCAGACGTGATCTGCAAGCGTTGCAGAAGGGCCTGGAAGCGGCCGAACACGGAGTCGAGCGTGCGCGTGCGACATGGCTTCCCGATCTCAACCTCTACGCACGCTTCGACCACGTCGATGTCAACGATCCTTTGTCCTTCGACGAAACCGGCTGGCTCGTCGCAGTCAACCTGCACTGGACACCGTTCCTCGGGTTCGACCAGGTCGGCGCGCTCGGCGAGGCCCGGGCCACGGAAGCCGAAACGCGGGCCCGATTGCGTGCCCTGCGCCAGCGCGCCTGGGCCGAAGCGCAGACCGAACACGCCAACTGGCAGGCCGAAGTCCAGCGCTGGCGAGCGGCTTCGAAAGGTGTGCTGGAAGCCGAGGAGGCACTGGAGTTGACCGAGGCGCGCTACGCCGAGGGGCTGGACGACATCACCGCGCTCTTGCGCGCCCAGGCCGAGGAACTGGCGGCACGCACGCGTGAGATCAGCGCACGGTTCGAGGCGGTGGTCGCCGCCGAGCGATACCGGCTTGCCGTGTCCCACGACGTCGGGAAGGTGCAACCATGATCGTCCTGCCGATCAACCGTGTTCGCCCGATCCCCGGTCGAAGTGTCCTCTTGATCGTGCTGGGCGCAGCCATGGTGATCGTGCTGTCGGCCTGCGAAGGGAATCCGGGCTCGGGCGGTGAAACTGCGGATGGCCTCGCCGACAGCGAGCCCCTGGAAGTCCGTACCTTCGTGGTCGAACAGCGCGCGGAAACGTCTTCGTTCGTCGCCGCCGGTGCGGTGGCGCCGGTTCGACGAGCCCGCATGGGAACCCGCCAGGCCGGCAATGTCGAGCAGATCATGGTCGAAGCCGGCGACACGGTCGAAGCCGGCCAGGCCTTGCTGCGAGTCGATGCCCGCGACCTGGAAGCCGCGCTGCGGGCGGCGCGTCTGCAGCACCAGGCTGCTCGAACGGCCTGGGAGACGGCTCGCCGCAATCGCGAACGGTTCCAACGCCTCTACGACCAGCGCCTGATCGCAAAGGCCGAGCTCGAAGAGGCGACACTGGCCGCCGAAGACGCGCGCGGTCGGCTGGAGCAGGTCGCCGCCGAGATTGCAGCCGTCGAAGTCAACCTCGACTACGCAACACTGCGTGCGCCATTTGCCGGCGTGGTCAGCGAGGTGCTCACCGACGTCGGCACTTTCGTCGCACCGGGCCCGCCGCTGATCGTGTTCGAGGACCGCAAGCGGTTGGAAATCAACGTCGGAATCGCCCAGGCGAGGACTGCCGACCTGGCCGTGGGCGACACGCTTCAGGTCGGCGTCGAAGGCCTGGGAGACGGGATCGAGGGCCATGTCCAGGCCATCGTTCCGGCGCTCGAATCTCCCGGGGTCGGACAGGTGCTGCGGCTCGTCGTCGAAGACCCACCACCGTCGCTGGAGCCGGGCATGATCGCCGAAGTGCAATTGCCGGCGGCGCGATCGGCGCAGTCGTTCGTCGTCGTTCCGGCCTCCGCGATTCTGCAACGAGGACAGCTCGATGGCGTCTTCCTGGTCGGCGAAGACGCGCAAGGCAATGCGCGGGCAACGTTGCGTTGGGTTGCAGTGGCCCCGACGCCGACGCACGGCGATGACGGTGAAGTCCGGGTCCTGCGCGGTCTCGTGAGCGGAGACCGGGTCGTCGTCGGCGAGGCCGTGGATGCGCTGGTCGATGGCCAGCCGGTCGTGCTGGCCGAACCATGAGCGGGCTTGGCTTTGCCGGTCGAATTGCAGACCGTCTGATCGATTCGAAGCTGGTCCCGCTGATCGTTGTCGGGACCCTGATCGCGGGTGCCTGGGGGCTGACGGTAACTCCGCGCGAAGACCGTCCGGAGATCGAGGTGCCGACCGCGCGTGTCGTCGTTCCCTTCGCCGGCGCCGGTGTCGAGCGCGTCGACGAACTGGTTGCGCGCCCGGTCAGTGCCTGGGCGCGACAGCTCGAGCAGGTCGTCGAGGTCAGTGCGGTCTCTTCCAGCGACGCCGCGTTGATCGAGGTCGAGTTCGTCACGGGCCTGAACGATTCGCGTGCCTACGGCCTGCTCTCGGAAGTCGTCGCCAGCAACGCGCACCGGCTGCCACGATCGGCCGGACCTGTCGAAATCCGGACCTTGGGTGACGAGATCCTGACCGGTCTGATGATCACGCTGTCGAGTGCCGAGCTGGGCGGCGAGGTCCTGCATCGCATTGGCGATGAACTGGCGGTCGAACTCGAGCAGATCCGGGGCGTCCGCAGCGTCGACGTGATCGGCGGCAAGCCGCGACAGATCCGGGTGTTGCCGGATCCGGCCCGCCTGGCGGCCTACGAAATCGGCCTGGTCGAACTCACCGAAGCCATCGAGGCGGCCAGTCTGCGTTTGCCCACCGAACCAGTGCGCGGCCAGTCCACGAAGAACCTCCGGGCGGGATCGCTGCCTGCCGATGTGGCCGACGTCGAACGGATCCAGGTGGGAGCAGGACCGACCGGCGCCGTCTACGTCGGCGACGTCGCCGCTGTCATCGACGGCCCGGCACCGCCGGAGTCTGCCAGCCTGCACTGGGAGCGCGGCGGGATCGGCACGGTGCCGGCCGTCAGCCTGGCGCTGACCAGCGTGCCCAACGCCAACATCAGCGCAGTGACCGAGAGCGCGCTCGCCCGACTGGACCGGCTGGCCGGTGAACTGCTCCCGTCGAACGTGGACGTCACGATCGCCTACGACGCCGGCGCAATGGCGACCGAGACCGTGATCAGCGTGCTCGAGAACTTCGGGATCGCCGCGGCCACTGTCATCGCGATCATCCTGCTCGGGCTGGGTTGGCGCGCCGCCGTCGGCGTCTCGCTGCAGCTCCCCTCCAGCCTGGCGATCGTTCCGGTCGCCTACATGTGGCTCGGCTTCACGCTCAATCCGGTTTCCATTGCGGCCATGATCCTGGCCATCGGTCTGCTGGCCGACGACAACGTCATCATCATGGAGAACATCCGGCGACACTTCGCCGCTGCCGGACGAAGCAGCCGCGACGTCGCCGTTCGGGCCGTGGACGAGGTCGGCAACCCGACCGTGCTCGCGGTGTTCCTGATCATCGCCACGTTCCTGCCCACCGCGTTCATCACCGGAGAGATGGGCCAGTACACCCGCGCCATTCCGGTCGGGACGTCGCTGGCCATCGGCTTCTCTCTGGTCATCGCGCTGACCGTGACACCTTACGTGGCCTATCGAATCCTGCGGCCGCCCTCGAGCGCGCAGACGGCCCGCCGTGATGCCCGAAACGATGACGACGACGGCGACGCAGATGACGCCGACGACGGCAACCAGGACGATGCCGCGACGGCCGGGAACGAAGAGGGCCGCCGCGGCCGCGAATCGGCCGACGAGAACGAAGTTCCTTCCGGACGCCTGGCGGGAATCTACCGCGGTGTGTTGGATCCGTTCTTCGATCGGCCCATGCTGCGCTGGGCGCTCTACCTGGTGCTGCTCCTGCTGTTCGTCGCCAGCATTGCCATGGTGGGCCTGCGCGCGGTGCAGCTCACGCTGGTGCCGACACTGGACCGGGAGACATTCGTGCTCGAGCTGGAACTGCCGCCGGACAGCGCGCTGGAGGAGACGCTGGAGGCGGCTTCGACGGTCGGCCGGGCACTGCGCGAATACCCGGAGATCGAGGGCTATACCCTGTTCGCGGGCACGGATGGGCCGCTGCTGTTGCCTCCGCCCGGACCACCCGACCTGCCACGCGCTTCCGACCACCGGGCCAGCCTCTACGTACAGCTGCTTCCCGAACAGCATCGCGAGCGTCTGAGCTTCGAGATCAGTCGTGAACTTGCGTTCTCGCGGTTGCCGGGGTTGCTGGAGCGCTTCGATGCGAGCGCCTGGATTCGCAGCATTCCGTCGGGCCCGTCGAGCGACAACGATCTGCAGGCCGAGATCATCGGCGAGGACATGCAGCAGAGAGACCGGCTGGCCGATACCGTCGCCCGGCTCTTCGAGGAACACGAAGCAGTGGGCGCCGTGGAGCGCTTCCCCAAGCCGGCCGGGCCCGAGCTTCGGCTGGAGGTCGATCTGGCTCGGGCTTCGGCGCACGGGGTGCCACCGGCTCGCGTGGCCGCCGCGGTCCGGATCGCGCTGACCGGTCGCGAGGCTGCGCACCTGGACGTCCCGTCCGAACGTCGGCCGCTACCGGTGGTCGTGCGGCTCGAACCCGCGCTGCGCGACCGCGCCACGGACCTGGCGGGGTTGTACGTCAAGAACCAGGCGGGCGCGTCGGTGCCACTTCCCGACCTGGTGAATGTTTCCGAGCGTTCCTGGAATCCCAACCGGCATCGCCACGAGCAACTGCCAACCGTGTTCGTTGCCGGGCGGGTGAACCGCGCACTCAGCCAGCCCGTTTCGGTGCAGCGCGACATCGTCGGGCAGCTCGAACGCGCACAGGTGCCGATGCCGGAAATCGAGTGGACCGGCCTGCCGTCCGGCGACCGCGAAACGACACTGTACTGGGGTGGCGAGTGGGCGATGACGCAGCAGGTCTATCGGGATCTGTCCGTCGCCGGGCTGGTGGTCGTACTGCTGATCTACGTCGTACTGGCCGGTTGGTTCGGTTCCTACCGCGTGCCGTTGCTGATCATGATTCCGATTCCGCTGGTGTTCATCGGCGTGATTCCGGGCCACTGGCTGGCCGGCTTGGACATTGCGGGCCTGGGGGTGCTGGGCGTCATCGCATTGGCCGGCATCGTGGTGCGCAATGCGCTGCTACTGGTCGACTTCACCCGGCTTCGCCGCGAACAGGGCATGGCATTGCGCGATGCGCTGATCACCGCCGGGGTCGTTCGCACGCGCCCGATCCTGCTCACCGCCGGCACCGTCGTGCTGGGCAGCGGTGCCCTGGTATTCGAGCCGGCGCTGAAACCGCTCGGCGTAACCCTCGTCGGCGGCGTTCTGGTCTCGACGCTGCTGACGCTGATCCTGACCCCGGCGCTGTACTTCCACATGTACAGCGAAGGCGATGGTGCGGGCGAAGACCAGAACGGGATTCCGTTCAGCTCCGGAAGTCCCCGCTCCGGTCGCGCGCCGGATGGGATCAGCGCATCGCGTCGCCCACGATCCGATCCCAACCGATGACGAGCCGAATCGGCCGGTCGTCCTCCATGCTCTCTCCGGACGTGATCAGGATGCGCTCGCCATCGGGAGCGATCCGGAAGCCGTGCAGGCCACTGATCGGCGTCTGCAGATCACGCACCTGCACGCGCGTCGCGCCGACCGCGGGCGAGGTCCCGGAGAGATCGACCGCCGTGACGCTGAGGTCGCCGCTGCCCCATTGGTGGAAGAGGCGATCGCCCTGCGGGTGCCAGTCGAACCAGAAGGCATCGGTGTCGCTGACCTGCCACTTGCGCGAGCCGGGAGGGTTCGCCTTGAGGTTGAGGCGCCAGCCTCCGCCGTCGCGCGCGGCGTAGGCGATCCAGAGGCCATCGGGCGAGAACCTGGGGACGCCCGACGACACCGACGTCGGATCGATGCGGATCGGTGGGGCCTCCCCGTCCAGATCCATGACGTAAGCCTGCTCCTCCCCGGTCCCCTCGCTCTCGTCGGCGCCGAACGCGATCCGGGTGCCGTCGGGTGAGACGTCGTCGAGCCTGGTGAGGTTGGAGTCCGCGTAGATGACGACGGGATCGCCCCGGCCGTCGGGCTCGAGTCCGCGGATCTCCGCGACGCCGCCCTCGGTGCTCAGGTAGTACACGGTCCGGCCGTCGGGCGACCAGACCGGGAACTCCTCGCCCGCCGCGTCGAAGGTCAGACGCGTCCGGACGTCCGTTTCGACATCGTGGACGTAGAGATCTCCGGTACCGAGCTGGTTGTCGAACGCGGCGTACGCGACCCGACGTCCGTCCGGCGAGATGTCGAACGCACCATAGCCCGCCGGAGCGCCCATCGGTCCGAGGGCTTCGCCCTCGAGGTCGAACCACAGGAGATCGCCCAGGAGCGAGACCCGCTCGCCGGGGTGGTAGGCGAGCGCTCCCGTGGGCGCCACGCTCACCAGGGACAGCCCGGCACCGGGGATCAGGCCGACACCGTCGGCGACCAGCGTCGCGACCCCGGTGAACTCGCCGCGCGCGGCGTCGAAGGGTCGCGCGTAGAGCTTGCTCTCGAGGGCGTAGAAGAGATGGCCGGCCGCGAACTCGGCCTGCCCGTCGGCCCGGAGGAGTTCGCGGACCTCCCCGGTCTCGAGGTCGCCGAAGAGGATGGCGACGGACGGACCGGTCACGCGTTCGGTGGTTCGTCCGGCGAAGAGGAAGTACCGGTCGCTTCCCAGGCTGCGTGGATGCCGATGCGAATTCGCCGCGGGTTCGTCGGACAGACGCGTCACGGCGGAGACCTCACCGGTGGCGAGATCGAGCCGCGAGAGGGCGGTCGCCGCACTCGCCGCGAAGAGGATCGTGTCGTCGGGAAACCAGCAGCCCCCCTTTCCCCCGCCCGCGGCGGCCACCGCGCGGTCGGTCCGCGAGTCGAGGTCGTGGACCCGCAGATCGGCGTCGCTGAAGTAGGCGATCGAGCGCCCGTCGGGCGACCAGAAAGGGTATTGCCCGTCGTCGGTGCCCTCGAGTCGTCGTGCGTCGCGGTGCGAGAGTTCCTGCAACCACAGACCGCGTCCGCCGTTCTCGGTGCGCGCGGTGTAGACGAGGCGCGTGCCGTCGGGGGAGATCGTCGCCGGTCCCGGGTTGGCTCCCGACAGGTGCAGACCGACGCCGTCGGGCGGTTCGATCGCCGCACGGATCACGCCCGCACCCTCGGCGCCGTCCTCGGGTGTCGTCGCGAGCGGGTCGAGAGCGAACCAGGCCGCGGCCAGCACGGCCAGAACGAACAGCGTCCACGGCACGACGGGGGCCCGACCGCCCATCGCCACCGGTTCCTTCGCGGCCGGCGCGCCGCCCGAGAGCACCGTCGTCGTCGCCGACGGATCGAGATGGATGCGCGCCTCGCCGATGTCGCGCAGGCGCCGCCGCGGATCGCGTTCGAGACAGCGCGCGAGCAGCGATCGGATCCCGACGGGCACCTCGGCGGGCAGCGTGTCGAGGTCGATCGGATCCTTCAGCACGGCCGCCATCGTCTCGCTGACCGTCTCGCCCTCGAAGAGCCGCTGGCCGGTGATCATCTCGTAGAGGATCACGCCGAAGGCCCAGATGTCGGTGCGCCGGTCGACCTCGCGGCCCTTCGCCTGCTCGGGACTCATGTAGGCGGCGCTGCCGAGGACGGTGCCGGCGGAGGTCATCGCGGCGGTGATCGTGGGCGAAAGGGCGGGATCGCCTTCCTCGTGATCGCTGCCCGAGTAGGCGCGGGCCAGACCGAAGTCGAGGATCTTCACCTTGCCGTTGGTGGAGACCATCACGTTCGCCGGCTTGAGGTCGCGATGGACCACGCCGCATTCGTGCGCTTCCTCCAGACCCTCGGCGATGTCGCGGGCGATGGCGGTCGCGTCCTCGAGCGGCAGGGCTCCGTCGCGCAGGCGGACCTGGAGGTCCTCGCCCTCGGCGAGTTCCATGACGAGGAAGCGCACGTCGTCGTCCTCCTCGACGCCGTGGATCGCCGCAATGTTCGGATGGTTCAGCGACGCGAGGAGTTGGGCCTCGCGCTGGAAGCGGGCGAGGCGTTCGGCGTCGTCGGCCACTGCGGCCGGAAGGATCTTCAGGGCGACGTCGCGGCCGAGCTTGGTGTCACGGGCGCGAACGACTTCGCCCATGCCGCCGGCACCGAGGTGCGCCGTCACCTCGTAGTGGGCGAGGGTCTTGCCGATCACGCGGACTCCGGGACCAGGGGTATCGATCGATTTTAGAGCAGGCTCGGCAGGGGTGTCGACGAAAACCCGTCGCGGACGGTGTCAGGAGAAGGGAGCGCTTTTCGCGTAGAGCAGAAAGCCGGTCCACCGCGCCCGCGACACCCGCCTCGACCGGGACGTCGCGATCAAGATCCTACCGCGCGAGATGAGCGGTGATCCCAAACGTACGAAGGCCGGGCCGGCACCCCGGTCTGGAGTCCGGACGGCGAGCGGGTCGCCTACGCCCGCATCGGTTCGGAGGGAGTGGAGACGGTCGTGCGGACGGTCGGCAGCGCCTCCGACGCCGAGGTCCTCCTGCCCGTGGGCGCGGGAGGTTCACCCTACGTCTGGCACGAGACCGCCGGACTCTTCGTGACCGGGTGGGGGGCGAGCTGGAACATCGGACGCATCCTGCCCGACGAGGACGAACGCGAGTTCGAGATCCTGGTCTCGACGTCCGCCTCCAACTGGGGTCCCGACGTCTCGCCCGACGGCCGCTGGATGGCCTACACCTCCGACGAGTCCGGCCGCTACGAGATCTACGTCCGCAGCCTCGGCCCGGACGCCCGCACCTGGCCCGTTTCGGTCGACGGCGGCGAGGAGCCCCTCTGGTCGTCGGACGGAGCGGCGCTGTTCTGGCGCAACGGCAATCGTTTCATGCGCGCCGCCGTGCTCGAGGGCGGCGACCGTTTCCGCACCGGGGCACCGGAGGTCCACGTCGAAGGCGCCTACTCGAACGTGCCGGGCATCTCGTTCAACGTCGCGGGCGACGACGAGCGCCTGCTGCTCCTTCGCATCGAAGGCGGCACCGAGCGTGCGCGCCACCTGAACGTGGTGCTGAACTGGGACGTCGAGCTGGAGCACCGCATGAGCGAGGGTACCGCGGACGTGCGATGAACGACGGCGTCGCGGTCGTCAATCCACCCAGGTGACGGGCAACTCGACATAGCTGTCGTTGGCCCACTCGATCCGCAGTGGCGCGCCGGCGTCGGCGATCGATTCCTCGCTGACGTCGGCGCCCGTGCCGTAGTTGAGCTGGTGCCAGGGGTTCTTGTTCACGTCCACCACGACCAGGAGCCGATGGCCAGCCTCGATCCGGCGACTGACGAGGTAGGAACGGTCGAACGCGACGTCGGTCGGCTCACCGGGCGTCAGCAGACGGCGCTCCGTCGGATCGTCGGCATGACTCGCCCTGCCGAGCCAGTAGGAGAGATGGAACAGCGATCCATCGGCCTGCACCTCGTAGAACCGGACGCCCAGATCGACGTCCCGCTTGTTGATCGTGATCGTGAGTTGGCCGCTCGGGAATCCGCTCAGCTCGCTCGCCCGGGGCAGGGGATCGCTGATGAAGACGAGTCCGGTCTCGAAATCCGGCGAGCCGCCGTCGATCACCTCGGGATAGTAGTCGTTGTGGATGACGTCCCGGTCGGCGAGGTCGACGGTCTGGACGAGTGCATCCGGGCGTTCCGGCGGCGATTCCGAGAGCCGGTGAAAGGCCTCGTCGCGGGCGGGGGTGAGGTGGAGTCGCCAGCGCTCCTCCGCCATTTCGTCCAGCGAGGCAGCATGGCCCCAGCGGTCGGCGCCCATCACCTGATGATTGATCCGGTCCTGGAGCAGCACCGGGCGATCGGCACCACGGAGCACGTGGTCGAACCAGGCGAAGGTCAGGGCCTCGGTGTCGAACCGCGCCGTCGGGTCGATGCCGTACCCGCGCAGCTCGCGCGCCTTCCGCGACGCAGCGACCCCGAAGTGATCGTAGGGACCGATCACCAGGAAGTGCTCGGCGTCCGGACGGAACCGGTCGTGCTCGCGCAGATAGTGGACCGCGGAGATCTGGCCGTCGTCGTAGTAGCCGGTGATCGACAGGACCGGGATGTCGATCCGGGCGAACTCGGCGCCGTAGGGTGCCATGGATTGCCAGTAGGAATCGAAGGCGGGATGATCCAACCAGCGCTGGAAGAAGGGGTTGGGCACCCCGTCGATCGCGTCGAGGTCACGATAGGGACGACCGCTGGCGAACCACTCCTGATGGAGCGCCTCCCAGCGCTCGAGGTCGTTGTAGGTCTCGAAGTCCAGCGTGCGATTGTTCGCGACGAAGAACGGCCAACCGTAGTTCGCGCTGAGGAAGACGTTGTTCATCATCGGCAGGCCCTGCCCCGGCAGGGCAGCGGCATGGGCTGCGATGGCGCGCAACGCGTCGGGCATGCTCTTCGCGGCCGCCCAGGCCGCGAAGCCTTCGTAGCTGGCGCCGTACATTCCGACTTCGCCGTTCGACCAGGATTGGTCGGCGATCCACTCCACGACCGCGGGCGCATCCTCGGCCTCGTGCTCGTAGGGCATGATCTCGGCATCGCTGGAGCCTTTGCCGCGGGAGAGGGCCACCATGCCGACGTAGCCGTAGGACGCCGCCGCCAGTGCGCGCTGCCGACTCGCAGCAGCATCGGCGTAGATCGTGAAGACCAGCGCCGTCGGCAGTCGGGCTTCGGTGCGCGGCCGCACCAGCGTCGCCGAGAGCGTCACCCCGGCCGGCGTTGGAATCCGGACGTTCTCGTCGATCACGTACCGGCGCGTCCGGTCCCGTGCGAGAAGGTCTGCGAGACGGGGCGCCGCGGCGGCGTCGACCCGGGTGCTGATCCACGCCCGCACGAGTCTCGTTGCTCCCGCCCGGTCCAGAGTCGGCGCGCCACCCGTGCGCGCCAGAGCGGCCTGCAGCCGTCGCTCGAAGACGAAGCCCGGCGTTTCGAGGTACCAGGCGAGTTCGTGCGCGCCGCGATCGTCGACCTCGGCGAACACCCTGTCGAAGGCATCAGTGTAGGCGGCGGCGAAGTCCGCGCCGTCGTCCTCCACCGCGCGCGCTGCTTCGGCATGGATGCGATACACAAAGGCGGCCGGCGTCTCCACCGGCACGGCGGCATCGCCCATCCGGGCGAAGGCGGCGAGCGCCGCATCGGGACGTCCCGCGGCGAGTGCGAGCTCCATGCGCCGGATCAGCGCGTGGGGAGTGTCGTCGCCGGGAGCATCGGCCAACAGCTTCTCCGCGAGTACGGGCATGGCCGCGGTGAGCGTCTCGGGCCGATCGTCCTGCGGGGCGGGATATCGAAGAGTCGCCTGTCCTGCGGCCCGGTCGTCGCTCGCGACGGAAGCCGCCGCGCCAACGAGCACGACGGCTGCGAACGCCGCTTCGAGACATCTGCGCATGATCGTCCCCGCCGGTGAGGGTCGGATTTCGTGGAGTCGGGAAGCTGGACGGAGCCGGATGTCATGTCGGCCCATCGTGGATTCCACGATTGCACGCTCCCCCACCTCGAGTGCGGCCCCGACCGAAGAACCGTCGCACCAGGGGAATGTGAAGGAGCAGACCGTAGGGAACGTAGAGAGGGACGTGCATGCAGACCTCGCGTGTCGCCTCGATGCCGGTGTGGACCCGGCCGGAAGCGGTGTGGACCACGGCGATCTCGCCCCCGTCGAGGGGACCACAGGGAGGAAGATCCGTCGACAATTCGATGCGACCGAGCCAGTCGAGTCGCCGGGTACGCCGCGCCATCCGGTCGCAGTCCCCGCAGGAACCATTGTAGAACAGCTTGATGACGCTCATCCGGATCGCTCCGGTCTGCCGAATCCGTCGACCTGTGACGGGCACGGACCCCTTACCGCCGGATTCACAGAGTCGACACAGATCCGGCTACGAACGACCTACGGTTCCGTCGCGGACGAGTGACACGCGGCGTCCCCGTCACGTGCCACGATTGCATCCCGGTCGACGGCTTCGCTTCGCGCCGCCGACGACATGCGCGCCACGACCGCCCCCATGTCCGTCGTGAGCTTCCGTGCCATCATGGCAAGCACGAAGGGATGCGCCAGGCCGTACTTCGGCGTGACCGTGAACCAGACGATGACCGTCGACCCCGACCCGCACGGCTCGATCTCCCAACCACCGGACATCGTCTCGAACGGGAACGGGAACCCCGGCTCGTCGGCGAGGAATTCGAACTCCAGGAGCAGTTCGTCGGGGTCGAAGCGCCGGCACCGTTCTGCCCACGTCCTACCCCCGGTATCCGTGCACTCGCGAACCGCATCGACACCGGGCTCGGTGTCCTCGCGCAGGACGACTCGGGCCAACTTCGGCGCATAGCGACCGATACCGCGCAGGTCGGCGACCCTCGGCCAGAGACGTTCCGGCGCCACCGGACTTTCGACCTCGAGGCACAGGACGTGTGCCCTCGATCCGTTCGCGTCACGGTACAGCTCTCCGATGCCTTGCAGTTGGCGTAGGCCGAAGAAGAGCACGGCCGCGGCGATCGCCAGCAGCGCGAGAATCGCGTGCGCCTCCAACGTTCCGAGGGTCATCAAGATCAACACGACGGTCCCGATCACCCACGAGAAATCCGCCAGGCTGATGAGGGCGGCCCGGAACGTGTCGACCGCACGTCGCGTCCCGGTCCAAGCCACGAAACCGGCGAACACGAGCAGGGCGCCGCCGAGAATCCGATGGACGAACGGCGTCCCGACACCGATCCATCCGGCGATCGGCTCGCCGAAGACGAGCAGCGCCGCCCCCGTCAGCGCCGAGAACACCGCATTGGCCACGAGAGCCGTCCTCAGGGTCTTCGTGCGCACGCTCCGACCTCCGCCGTCGTGGGACCTTCTCAACACCTCACGGTCAGGGTACTCGCGAAAAGTAACGAGAACGATTACCTCATGGGTAATCGTCAGGATTCCAGGAGAGAGACAATGTCCCGGTTCGGAGACCTCTTGAGACACTGGCGGGGCGTCCGCCGCTTCAGTCAGATGGAGCTCGCTCTGGCGGCTGGCGTGTCCACACGTCACCTGAGCTTCGTCGAGACCGGACGCTCCCGGCCGGGACGAGAGCTGGTCCTTCGTCTGGCCGAGGCCCTGGACCTGCCGCTGCGTCACGTCAACTCACTGCTGGTCGCCGCGGACTACGCTCCGCGCTACACGGCCTGGTCGCTCGACGACGACCCGACCGGTATGGTCCGCGCCGCACTCGATCGCATGCTGGCGCGACACGAGCCCGACCCGGCCCTCGTCACGACACGCGACTACGACGTGATCATGACCAACGAGGGCGCACGTCGACTGCTGTCATGGCTGACCGACGGCGACGACCTGTTGACGCGCCACGACAACACCTACCGGATGCTCTTCGACGCCGATGGTCTCCGCCCGTACCTGGTGGACTTCGAGAGACTCCAGCCCGCGCTCCTGAAGCGACTGCACGAGGAGAGCATGCGCTACCAGAGCGACACCCTCCTCGGCTTGTACGAGGAGTGCGCCGCCCACGTCTCGTCGGGTACGCCGGCGGAGACAGACCCCGCGGACGACTCGATCCCAGTGATCACCCTGGGGCTGCGCAAGGGCCATGTCGAACTGTGGTTCCTCTCCACGGTGACGACCTTCGGAACCGCGATCGACGTGACGACGGAGGAACTGCGGGTCGAGTGCCTCTTCCCGGCCGACGAGGCAACGCGAGAGTTCGTGGAGTCGGAGATCGCCGGGTGACGCCGAGCCAGGCACCAACCGAAACTCACACCAGATACACCGTCGCGCTGCACGCACCGTGCGCACCGATCACGAGCGCCTGCTCGATGTCCGCGGTCTTCGACGGCCCGGCAATGAACACGCCCATGCGAGCCTGCGGCAATTCGATCGCCTGCATCGCCGCGTGCATGTCGGCCACGATCCGATCGGCGGGCAGCACCAGTCCGAGGTGTTCGGTGATGAAGGGTGTGATCCGGTGTCCGAGGCTCTCGTCGCGGACCCAGACGGCGCCGTTCTCCGCGACTCCCCAGTCGGCCGAGAACACCGCGTAGTCGACGTCACCGAGATCGCGCGGGTCGTCGTCGATCTCTCGATTGCCCCGCAGGCCGTCGACCCTGCACACGACCTGCTCGCCACGTGCGATGCGCTCGTCGAGATCGTCCTGGATCTCGGAGAGCTGCCCGACGCGGACCAACCGTCCGGCGACTGACTCGAGACCGGCCTCGAACGCCGCCACGAGATCGGCGGGAACCGCGGAGGGAACGACCTCCGGCTTCGGCACGTCGGGAACGTCGACCTGGCGGAGTGCGCCGAGGATCTCTTCGCGCGCGTTCATCGGCCACCTCGATTCCTGCGGTACCAGCTCTCGAAGGACTCCGGAGGTGCTTCGGGAAGCTCGCGCGTGTCCGTCCAGAACCCGGCGAAGGGCCGAAGCATCGCCCCCGGCAGACGGCGCACGGCGAAGCGAGCGAGCCCCATCGAACGGTTCATCGCGGTCTCGCTCCCGAGTACCTTGCCGATGCGCG
The DNA here is from genome assembly GCA_035268685.1 of Candidatus Krumholzibacteriia bacterium. Taxonomy (NCBI): domain Bacteria; phylum Candidatus Krumholzibacteriota; class Candidatus Krumholzibacteriia; species Candidatus Krumholzibacteriia bacterium. The sequence goes on from DATFKK010000129.1 coordinate 50,296, forward strand.
GCATCAGCCGGGTCTTCCCGTAGGGCAGGTCGCCGGAGCGCGCGAGATCGCGGCGCCAGGCACTGATCATCTCGTGCAGAGGGACCTGCACGGGGCACACGGCGGTGCAACTCCCACACAAGGTGCACGCGAACGGAAGCGTGTGCGTGGCGTCGCCGCCGGTCTCGGTCGCGATGCCGATCGGGCCCGGGATCAACGAATTGTAGCTGTAGCCACCGGAGCGTCGATAGACGGGGCACGTGTTCAGGCATCCACCGCAGCTGATGCACTTCATCGACTCGAACTTCTCGGCATCACCCAGACGAGCCGAGCGTCCGTTGTCCACCAGTACCAGATGCATCTCGCCGTCCGGCCGGGGTCCCGCGTAGAAGCTGGAGTACACGGTCACCGGCTGGCCGGTGGCACTGCGGGCGAGCAGGCGCAGGATCACGCCCGCGCTGTCGAGATCGGGAACCACCTTGTGCAGACCCATGCTGTGGATCTGCACGCGGGGCACGTTCGCGCCCATGTCGGCGTTGCCCTCGTTCGTGCACACGACCACCGCGCCCTCCGACGCGATCCCCATGTTCACGCCCGTGAGACCGGCTTCGGCGCCGAGGAACTTCTGGCGCAGGTGCCGCCGGGCCGCCTTGGTGAGATAGGTTGGATCGCTGTTGCCGGGCTCGGTACCGAGCTTCTCCTCGAACAGCTCGCCGACCTGCTCCTTCTTCAGGTGGATGGCCGGGACCACGCTGTGCGACGGCGGCTCGTGGCGGAACTGGATGATGCGTTCGCCGAGGTCGGTGTCGACGACCTCGATCCCCCGCTCCTCGAGATAGGGGTTGAGGTGGCACTCCTCGGTGAGCATCGACTTCGATTTGACCAGTCGCTCCAGACCGTTCCGTTCGAGGATGCCGTGCACGATCGCGTTGTGCTCCTCGGCCGTCCGCGCCCAGTGCACGACGATCCCGTTGCGCGTGCAGTTGCGCTCGAACTCCTCGAGGTAATCGGCGAGGTGCGCCAGCGTGTGACGCTTGATCGCGCTCGCGGTCTCGCGCAGCGATTCCCAGCCCTCGACCTTCGCGCTCGCTGCGTCGCGCTTGGCGCGCAGCGCCCAGAGGGCGCCGTTGTGCCAGTCGACGTGGGCTTCGTCCCGGCAGAACTCCTCGGCCGCGGCGGCGTGGGTGCGGATGGCTTCGGTCGGCACGTGCGGTCTCCCTTCCCGGTCAGAGGGCTTCGGCGAGGATCTGGGCCACGTGTCGGGTGCGCACGGGCAGTTCTTCACGCCGGATCACACCGTCGAGGTGCAGCAGACACGACGGGTCGAAGCCGACGACCGTGTCGGCGCCGGTGGCCACGTGGGCGCGGGCGCGGTCGCGGCCCATCTTGCCCGAGACCGCGGCCTCGTCCTTGACGTAGCTGCCGCCGAAGCCGCAGCACTCGTCGATCGGTTCGGGGTAGAGGATCTCGAGGCCGTCGACGCGGCCGAGCAGGTTCGCGAGTTTGTCGTCGCGTGTGCCGCGGATCTCGCTCGGCGTCGCCAGGCCCAGCATCCGCACCCCATGACACGAGAGTTGGAGACTGACCCTGCGCTCGACCCGGCGCGGGAAGCCGTCCACCGGGGCCACGTCGTGCAGGAACTCCGTGAACTCGTGGATCCGCCCGGTCAGTTCGCGCGTGCGCGATCCGGGTTCGAAGTGCTCGAAGTTCTCCTTCGCCGCGACCGTGCAACTCGCCGACGGACAGACGATCGCGTCGCAGTCCGTCTCCTGCAGCAGGTGGAGCATGTGCCACGCGGCGTCCTCGGCCTCGTCGTAGCAGCCGGAGTTCGTCATCGGCTGCCCGCAGCAGGTCTGCCCGAGCGGCACCACCACCTCGTGTCCCAGTTTCTCGAGCACCTCGAGGGTGGCGATGCCCACGGCCGGGCTCCAGTGGTTGACCAGGCAGGGGACGAACAGGGTAACGCGCATGGAAACCTCGCATCGATCGGCGCCGGCCCCAGCGTAGTCCGAAATGGATCCGAGATGTGGAGACCCGGGGTGTGGAGTTGTGAGACCGAGGCTCCGACGGGGAGCGTCGATCCGCGCCCTCTTCCCTTGACGCCGCAACGCGCCCCCGGAACCGTGCGTAGACACCAGGATGCGACTACGGTGACACTTCGTTCGCCCCGATCCCTCCGGAGACCCGCAGAGACGCCATGTCCCAGACCATGCTGTCGACGGCCTCGCGCTGGACGATCCCGCTCTTCACCGTCGTGTTGCTCGCCGGCGCCCACGCCGGACCCTCGAGGGGCCAGGACCCCGACGGCGTGCCGGACGTGCCCCCACTCGCGCGGGCGGTCCTCGATTCCGCCGTGAGTGCCGAGCTGGCCAATCTGCCCGGCGCTCCCCTGACCCTGGACGAAGCCCGGGCGCTGGCCCGGACCGGGGCGACCCGGGTGCGCCTGGCCCGGGCCGCGGTCGACGCCGCCCGTGGCTCCGTGCGGCGCGAGCGCGGGGCCTACGACCCCGAGCTGTACGGCGAGGGCTCGCACCGCGACCGCGAGGAACCCGCCGCGTCGTTCTTCTCGGGTGCCGACGTGGTGCAGACCACCGAGACGCGTGGCGAGGCCGGTCTGCGCTGGCGTGCACCCCTGGGCAGCCGATTCTCGGCATCGCTGGGCGCGGTGCGGCTGGAGACCAACAACGCCTTCTCCCTGCTGCAGCCCCAGTACGACACCTTCGGCGAGCTCCGCCTGACCCAGCCGCTGCTCGACGGCTTCGGTGCCGGCGAGCGCGGTGACCTGACCGCCGCCGAACGCCGTCTGGAAGCGGCCGAGGCGCGGCTCGCCGATGCACGGCTGGGCACGGAGTCCGCGGTGGAAGTGGCGTACTGGGCCCTCTACGCGGCCGGACGCGACTTCTCGGTGCAGCGCCTGATCACCCAACGCGCCGAGGCACTCCTCGAGCAGGCCCGGACGCGCCAGCGGGCGGGCCTGGTGGGTCCGGCCGATGCGGCCAGCGCACGGGTCTTCCTCGCCGAGCAACGCCAGGCCCTGCTCGACCGTGAGGAGGACCTGGGCCGGGCCAGCGACGCCCTCGCCGACCTCATCGGCCAGCGTCCCGTCCCCGAGGACCTGTACCGCCCGGTCGACGAACCGCCGGCCGACTTCCCGGCCCCACCGGCCACCGAGTTGATCGCGGCGGCCACGGCCGAGAACCTGCAGCTGAAGGCCCTCGCCGACGAGGTGGCCGCCGTCGAGGCCCGCGCCGACCGCGCCTCGCGGAACGCACTGCCCAGCCTCGACGTCTTCGGTGTCCTGGGGGGCACCGGTCTTTCGGGCACGCCCCAGGACGTCCAGTTCGGCGACGAGACCTTCACCACCGAGTTCTCCGGCAACGTGGGCGACGGTCTCTCCCAGGTGTTGGGCTACGACTACCCCACCTGGGAGGTGGGCTTCACCTTCGCCGCGCCCATCGGCGGCCGTGCCGACGGGGGCGAGGCCGATCGGCTGGTCGCCGAGGTGGTCCGCGCCGAGCAGCAGCTCGAGGCAGCGCGACGCCAACTGGAGTCGGACGTTCGTGACACTCGTCGGGCCCTGGCCAACGGGCGCGAGCGGCTGGCCGCGGCCCGCTTCGGCGTGGAAGCGGCCTCGGAGCAGGTACGCATCGGCGTGCTCCAGTACGAGAGCGGACAGACCTCGGCCTTCGAGCTGGTGCGGCTGTCCGGCGACCTGGCCGCGGCCCAGCAACGCTATTCCCGTGCCCTGGTGCGCACCGCCCGCGCCGCAGCGGTGCTGCGGCAGCTGACCGGTGGCGCCTATCCCGAAGAGGAGACCGGCCCTTGAGACGAGCGAGCCTGTTCGCAGCGAACATCCTGCTGATCACCACCCTCGTCGCGTGCGATGGCGGCGACGAGCAGGCCGGTGGCCCTTCCGGCGGCGGGGGCCCGGGGGGTGGCGGCGAGGCCCCGCCCATGCCCGTGGAGACGGCCACGGTGGAGGCGGCCGGCATGGCCGACGAGTTCACCGTGGTGGGCAACCTCGACGCGGAATTCGAGATCGCCGTGGTGACCGAGATCGCCGCCCGCGTGGTCGCCCTGCCCTTCGCCGAGGGGGAGGCCGTCGAGCGCGGCGATCTGCTCGCGCGGCTGGACGACGCCCAGATCCGGGCCGAGGTCCAGCGCGCCGAGGCGCTGGTGCAGCAGCGACGCACCAACTACGAGCGCGTGCGCACGGTGGTGTCGGAACAGGCCGGCGCCCCGCAGGACCTGGACGACGCGGCCGCGGCGCTCGCCGTCGCGGAGGCCGATCTGGCCCTGGTCCGCGCGCGGCTCGACAAGACGCGCATCACCGCACCCTTCGACGGCGTCGTCGGCGCGCGCCAGGTCAGCCCCGGTGCGTACCTGCGCCCCGGCGACACCATCACGCAGCTCGCCCAGATCGACAGCCTGCGGGTCACCTTCAGCGCGCCCGAGCTGTACCTCGGCCGGCTCGGTCCGGGATCGCCCGTGCGGGTGCGCACCTCGCCCTTCCCCGATCTCGTGGTCACGGGATCCGTCGACGTGATCGCGCCCGTGCTCGAACGCACGTCGCGCAGCGCCGAGCTGGTGGCGCGCGTCGGCAACCCCGAGCAGAAGCTGCGTCCCGGCATGTCGGCCGAGGTCACGGTGATCCTCGAGCAGCGCCCGGGCGCGCTGACGATCCCGGCCGAATCGGTGTTCTTCCAGGGCCAGCAGGCCTTCGTCTACACCATCGGTGACGACGACACCGTGTCCATGACGCCCATCGAACTGGGAACCCGCAGCGCGGCGCGCGTGGAGGTCGTGTCCGGCCTCGATGCCGGGCAGGCAGTGGTGCGCGCCGGCCACCAGAAACTGTTCCCCGGTGCGCGCGTGATGCCGGTCGGCGGCGGGGACGAGGAGGCCGGAGCGTGAAGCTGAGCGAGATCGCCATCGGACGTCCCGTTCTCGCGGCCGTGATGAGCCTGGCCATCGTCCTGCTCGGGGCGATCTCGTTCGGCCGGATCGGCGTGCGCGAGTACCCCGACGTCGACCCGCCGGTGGTGTCGGTGACCACGTTCTACCGTGGCGCGAGCCCCAGCGTGGTCGAGACCGAGATCACCGACGTCCTCGAGGAGCAGTTCGCGACGCTCGAGGACGTGAAGACCATGACCAGCAGCAGCCGCGAGCAGGGCTCGAGCATCACCATCGAGTTCGAGCTCGGCCGCGACGTCGACCAGGCCGCCAACGACGTCCGCGATCGCGTCTCGCGCATCCGGGGCAGCCTTCCACGCGAGGCCGAGGATCCGGTGATCGCCAAGGTCGACGTCGACGCCCAGCCGATCATGTGGATCGCGCTCAACAGCGAGACGCACACCACGCTCGAGTTGAGCGACGTGGCCGAACGCGTGGTCAAGGATCGTCTGCAACGCCTTCCCGGAGTGGGCAGCATCTTCATCGGCGGCGAGCGCCGCTACGCCATGCGCGTCTGGCTCGATCCGCAGCGCATGGCCGCGCGCGGACTCACCGCCCAGGACGTCGAACGCGCGGTCGGCCGGGCCAACGCCGAGATCCCTGGGGGTCGGGTCGAGGGCGAGGAACGCGAGTTCTCCGTGCGCACCATGGGCGAGCTCGAGACGCCCGAGGAGTTCGCGCGCATCATCGTGCGCCGACAGGGCGAGAACGTGGTGCGTCTGGGCGACGTGGCCACCGTGGAGATCGGCGCCGAGGACGAACGTACCGCCACGCGGTACAACGGCCGACCAACGGTGGGTCTGGGCGTGGTCAAACAGAAGAACGCCAGCACCGTGGCGGTGGCCCAGGAGGTCCGCGCAGCGATCCCGCGCCTGCAGGAGGAACTGCCCGCGGGCATGCGGCTCGAGCAGGCCTTCGACTCGGCGGTGTTCATCGAGGAATCCATCGCCGAGGTGCGCAACACCTTCCTCATCGCGCTCGGACTGGTGATCCTGACGGTGCTCGTGTTCCTGAAGAGCGTGCGCGCCACGCTGATCCCCGTCGTGGCCATTCCGGTGGCCATCGTGGGCACGTTCACCGCGGTCTACGCCCTCGACTTCTCCATCAACATCATCACCATGCTGGCGCTGGTGCTCGCCATCGGACTGGTGGTCGACGACGCCATCGTGGTGCTCGAGAACATCTTCCGGCACCGCGAGATGGGACGCACGCGGCGGCAGGCCGCCTTCGCCGGCATGCAGGAGATCGGCTTCGCGGTGATCGCCACCACCATCTCGCTGGTCTCGGTGTTCCTGCCGGTGGCCTTCCTCACGGGCACCGTGGGCCGCCTGTTCCGCGAGTTCGGCATCTCGCTGGCCCTGGCCGTGATCATCTCGAGTTTCGTGGCCCTGACCCTCACGCCGGTGCTCTGTTCGCTGCTGCTCGGCGAGGTGCGCAAGCGCACGGCTCGCAACTGGCGCGAACGTTCCTTCGAGGCCTTCTTCGACGGCCTGAACCGTTCCTACGCCGCGACCCTGCGCTGGGTCATGGCACGGCCCCTGGTGCTGCTGGCGGCGATCGTGGTGGTGGTCGGTACCTCGGGTTGGTTCTACCAGCAGCTCCCGCGCGAGCTGGTCCCCACGGAAGATCGTGGCGCGGCCTTCGGTATCGTCATCGCTCCGGAAGGTGCCACGCTCGACTACACCGACCGGTACATGCGACAGGTCGAGCAGGTCCTGCTCGACGTTCCCGAGCGGCAGTCATTGTTCACGGCCACCGGACTGGGTTTCGGCGGGCCCGGGCGGGTGACCAACGGCTTCCTGTTCCTGCGCCTGAAGCCCCGGGACGAGCGCGATCGCAGCCAGCAGGAGATCGTCCAGTCGGTCTTCCCACGCCTGATGGGCATTCCCGGCGTGCTCGCCTTCGTGATCAATCCACCCAGCCTGGGTGGCCGCGGCAACACGTCGCCCGTGGAGTACGTGTTGCAGGGCGACGACTACCAGACCCTCGGCCAGGCCGTCCAGGCGTTCATGGAACGCGCCAACGAGCTTGGCTACCTGGTGAATCTGGACACCGACCTGCGCCTGAACAAACCGCAGCTCGAGATCCGCATCGATCGCGAGCGGGCGGCGCAGCTGGGCGTGTCGGTGACCGACATCGGCACCACCCTGGAGACCTTCCTGGGCGGCCGCGTCGCCAGCGAGTTCACGCGGGGCAACAAGAAGTACGACGTGATCACCCAGGTGCGGCCGAGCGATCGCGCCCGTCCCGACGTGATCCGCAACCTGTACCTGCGCGGCGAGGCCGGACTCGTGCAGTTGGCCAACGTGGTGAAGGTGACCGAGACCGTGGCCCCGAAGGAGCTCAACCACTACAACCGCGTGCGCTCGGCCACCATCACCGCGAACCTCGCCCCGGGCGCCGACCTGGGACAGGCGCTCGACGATCTCGACGCCATCGCCGCCGACGTGTTGCCCGGGGGTGTCCGTACCGACCTCGCCGGGCAGTCACTCGAGTTCCGCGAGAGCACCGGCAGTCTGACCTTCATGTTCGGACTGGCCGTGGTGTTCATCTTCCTGGTGCTGGCGGCACAGTTCGAGAGCTTCGTGCATCCGGTGACCATCCTGCTGTCGGTGCCGCTGGCGGTGGTGGGTGCGATCGTCTCGCTGTTCTTCCTGGGCCAGAGCCTGAACATCTTCTCGCAGATCGGCCTGGTCATGCTGGTGGGGCTGGTGGCGAAGAACGCCATCCTCATCGTGGAGTTCGCCAACCAGTTGCGCGCGCGGGGACTCGAGGTCGGAGACGCGGTGGTCGAAGCCGCATCGATCCGCCTGCGGCCCATCCTCATGACCAGTCTGTCGACCGTGTTCGGCATCCTGCCCATCGCCATCGGCTTCGGCGCCGGTGCGGAGTCGCGACGCCCCCTGGGCATCGCCGTGGTCGGCGGCGTGCTGTTCTCGACCTTCCTGACGCTGGTGGTGGTGCCGGTGGTCTACCGCCTGCTCGCCCGCTTCACCGAGGCGCGCCGGGGAACCGAGATCGAGGAGGACCGGATCGCGGCGAAGGAACCGCCGCCACGGCCGGCGGGAAGTTCTGTGGCGGCGGCCGTGGGAACCGGCCCCGACTCCGCTCCGGCGCGTTCCGCCGCATCGCAGAAATGAGGGATCGGTTCCCGCGCGCGACGGGGAGGCCGCATGCCGCCTCCTCGTCGCAGGCGGGAACTCCGGTCTCAGGCCACCCGTGTGGCCCGCCCCGTCGCCGCCCACGCCCCGTACACCGCGAGCAGGACGATCACGACGACGGCCATCACGGCGCCCTCGCTCGTCCAGTGCGTGTAGTCGACCGCGCGCGCGTGGTAGGCGAGGACGCGCGCCATGTTCGCCACCACCAGGGCGAGGATGCCGAAGCGCAGCAGCACGAACATGAACAGGGCGTTGCGAACGAACTCGACGCCGAACCACAGGGGCGATCCGGTTCCCTCGATCAGGGTCCAGACCACGACCGCCAGGACGACGGCCAGCCAGCGTCGCTTCACGACGCGCTCGATCACCACCAGCGCGCCAACTTCGACGAAGGTCATGCCGATCAGCATGGTCACGTTGAGCACCTGGGACAGCGCGACGCTTCCGCCGTGGACGAGATCGAGATTGATTCCCATGGGCCAGGGTGGCTCGTCCCCCATGAAGCCCCGCAGCCAGTGCACGCCGGGGGCGAGCAGTGCGAACATCACTCCGGCCGAGATCAGCCCGGCCAGCGCCGAGCGGCCGAGCAGGGGGTCACGCAGGGTCGGTTTCTCGCGGCTGAGCAGCCGGCTCATCGACACACACATGCTGGGCCAGACGCGTCGCGCGAGCGGCTCCACGGCGACGTACAGGGCGAAGGTGATCACCGCCACGAAGGTGGCACCCGCGATCAGGTTCCAGAGTTCGGCGGCGATGCCCCATCCGTAGAGTTCGTGCGAGCGCAGGCCCGCCGACACGAGGAACATCGCGAAGATGGCCACCGTCGCCCGCCACGCGCCGCGGCTGTCGACGCTCCGGCCCTCCACGTTCCGCGACCCGAACGTCGCGACGAGGATCACCACCACGAGGATCATCAGGCCGGGCAGGACCTCGACGAGCAGGGCACCGATGCCTCGTGACGTGCGCTCGGGCGGGGCCGCGAGGTCCTCGAGCGACGTCGCCTCGGCCACGTTGAACAGGATCGGCCGGCCCTCGGACGCACCCGCCTCGACGCGGTACTCGATGTCCGGCGTGGCGGCCGGCGACCCGATCCACGCGCGCCGCAGGTCCGGGGCCTGGAAGCGCGAATAGCGCGGTTCGACCGGCCGGAAGCGCGCGGTGTCGAACTCGGCAGCCTCGAACAACGGCGTCCAGTCGGGCTCGGACGGCGGTTCGACGGTGAAGCGCCGCGGCATGACCTCGAAGCGCCGCAGCGTGCCGTCGAGATCGAACAGCACCGCGACCTCGCCCGGGGTCGACGGCAGCGGGTCGGTCAGATCCACGCGCCCACGGGTGGGGACCGGAACTCCGTCTGGGGCCGGCCGCAACAATGTCGGCGATTGCCGGTACCAGAATCCGCCCACGTCCGGCCGCTCGCGCGCGGCCTCCCAGCGACCGGCCGTCGAGTCGTCCGCGGCGACCTGACGCATCACGTCGTTCCAGAGGAGCCAGCCCCACGCCGTGTCGACCGGTTCGGCGTAGGCCTCGTCGGTGTAACCGAGCTCGCCGAGGATCTCGACCGCGCGGTCCTGCAGGACCTCCGGACGCTTCTCGAAGGGCAGGTAGGCGATCCAGCTCATCGTGGCCGCCCAGTACGAACCGGCCACCAGCACGAACAACCCCAGCACGGCCAGGCCGAAGGCGGAGGCCGGCGACAATGATTCGCGCGCCCCGGCCTCGGCCACGAGTTCGGGGGACGGCGTCTCGCCGGCGGCTACCGCAGCGGCGAGGGGGTCGCCCCCGGGCAGCGCCGCCGCGACGGCGTGGGCCGACGGCGGCCGCTCCCGCGGATCCTTCTCCAGACAACGCAACACCGCCCGCTCGATCGTCGGATCGAGCGAGCCGACATGCGTGGTCGGTCGCGAGGGAGCGACCGAGGCGTGCATGGAGCTGAGTTCGGCCACGGTGTCGGCCTGGAACACAGGGCGGCCGGTGAACAGCTCGTAGAGGACGAGGCCCAGGGCGTAGACGTCGCTGCGCGCGCTGACGTCGCGTCCGGCGATCTGTTCGGGCGCCATGTACGCCGGTGTGCCCGCACGCACCTCGGTGCCGGCCGCATCGGCGGCCAGGCTGGCCAGGCCGAAGTCGGTGAGCTTGACCTGCCCGCGTCCGTCGAGCATGACGTTCGCCGGTTTGAGGTCGCGGTGCAGCACGCCCGCCTCGTGCGCGGCGGCGAGCCCCGCGCAGATCTGCCGCGCGACCTCGACCGCGCGCTCCTCGGGCAACCGTCCGATCCGCCGCAGCAACGACGAAAGGTCCTCGCCGTCGACGTACTCCATGCTCAGGAAGTGCTGGCCCTCGAACTCGTCGACGTCGTGCACACGGCACACGTTCGGGTGGCTGACCTGACGCGCGGTGCGGACCTCGGCCAGGAAGCGCTGCAGCCGATCGGCGTCGGTCTCGAGTCCGCGCGGCAGGAACTTCAGCGCGACCGACTGGCCCAGCTTGAGATCGTCGGCGCGGTAGACCTCGCCCATGCCACCGCGCCCGAGCAGCGCGACCACGCGGTACCGGCCGGCGATCACCGTGCCCGGAGCGAAACGATCGTCGGGCGCCGGCGACGATCCCGCGGAGCCGGCCCCCGTGGCGTCGGATCCGACCACGCGGGTGGCATCGGTGGCCCCCGGCACGACGACGGTCCGGTCGAGCGCGGCGCCACACCGCGGGCAGGCGGTGGCGTCGGGTGGAAGGGGAGCCGAGCAGTCGGGGCAGGCGCTCATGGTGCGATCCTACCCGGGCGGGACGGTCGGGGGAAGACCGGAGGTCACTCGACGAGTGACCAATCGCTCCGTCCCGACTTCCGCTGCGGAAGCGCCGACTTCCCCCGCGGAACATCCCCAATCGGTCCCCATCTCAGTCGGGCGAATCACCGTCGGCGATCCGGAGCTCGTACCGGGTCACGGTCGGAACGTCGTCCTGGTCGCGGTTGAAGATCAGGACCCGATTCTTCCGGTCGACGCCCACCACGCTGTGCAGACCCTCGAGCACGGTCTTCGCCACGAGCTCGAGTTCGGCGTCGTACAGGGTGAGCAGGGTCTCGCGGGTCGTGTCGCCGATGCTGCGGGTCGCGGTGTTCAGGACGTGATCGCCCACCCGGCGGATGTCGATCGACGACCCGGGGAGTCGAACGCTGAAGGTCTCCCGATCGGTCTGCGGCTCCGGGGGCGCGGGCAGCCAACCGGCCCCGCCTTCGTCGTTCTCGTCGAGCAGGTCACCGTGCGGGGAGAAGCGCTGGACGAGGTACGGGTACTGCTGCGTGTAGAGGATCGATCCGTCCGGCTCCACGTCGACGGAACCACCCCCGAAGAACGGCCGCACGCGAGGGTCGTCTCCGTGGACGGGATCGCGGGTCGCGGGGATCGAGATCAGGTGTTCGCCGTCCGGGCGGTACACGTCGGCGACCGTGTTCCCGAACGGATCGTAGGCCGCGAGGACGACATCGCCCGCCGGCGTCACGGCGATCGACTTGACCGTGCCGTCCGGGTTCCGGCGCCGGAACTCGTCGAGGTGGTTGCCGTCGGTGTCCCAGATCGCCACGCGGCCGCCGGCACCGGCCACGACCAGACGATCGTTCGCGTCGATGGCGAGGACGAAGGGGATCATCAGCATGCCGGGGCCCTCGCCCGGCCCCGAGATCTGGCGCAGGAACGTTCCGGCGGCGGAGAACACGTGAATGGTGGTGAATCCGGAATCGGCGAGGTAGAGCCGTCCCCGCGAGTCCTCGACCGCTTCGAGGACGATGCCGATCGGCCGGTCGTGGCCGACGACGAGATCGGCCACGAGGTGCAGATCGGCCTCGGCAGCGCACGGCTCGGCGGTGCCCAGGATGGCGACCAACGCGATGCACAGAAGGCGCATGGATTCCTCCGTCATCCCCCGTGAGAGCCGAGAGCCCTCCGCCCGACTTCCGCCGCGGAAGCGCACCCACTTTCGCTGCGGAAGCGCGAACCCCGTCGCACGTGCGCCCACTTCCGCACCGGAACATCCCCAACCGTCTCCGGATCGACCCACCCCTGGCGACTCACCCACCGCCTGACACCGCATCCAGATCCACGACGACCTGTGTCGTGCCCTGCACGTCGACGAAGCGGGTGACCATGTCACCGGTGTCGGTGTCGACCACGGTCAGGCGGTACAGGCCGAGTGGCACCGTGAAGTACACCGGTTCCGGATCGAAGGGATACTCGTACGCGGTGCCGACGTCGGGACCGTAGAGGGTGACGTCGACCCGCTCCTGCAGCGTACCGCTGCGGACCACGTCGACCCGCAGGGTCGCCTCGCCCAGATCGAGGACGAGGGGAACGTCTGCGTCGACATCCGGCCCGAGCGGGCCGAGGCCCGGCCGAACCACGTTGACCGCGTCGGCCCCGACGTGGATTCCGTCGGGATCCGCGACGACCCACACACTGTCGGGAGGGCTCGCGAGGTCGAACACCGCCTCGGCCAGGATCCCGTCCTCGCCCGGAGTCACCGTGGCCCGTCGGGTGGACAGCCCGAGGTCGGCGGCGTCGGGAAGTCCGCCCGGGGCCTCGAGATCGAAGGGCCGCTGCACGCAGGGAACGTCGAGCGTGATCGCGGTCGAGGCCACGACGGGCGGCCAGCTCGCCGCCACTCTCGTCGAGCGATCGGCGGTCTCGGCCAGCAGACGTAGGCCGTAGACCGCACGCGGTAGCACGGCGCGGAAGGCGCCTCGCACGTCGGGTTCGACCTCGGCGATCCGCCAGAACCCGGGCTCGTCGATCCGGAAGAACTCGAGTTCGGCGTTCGACCGCAGTTCGACGTCCATCGCCGCCGGCCACTCCACACGGCCTTCGAAGACCGCCGCGTCGTAGGCCAGTTCCATGGTCCGTCCCGCGAGCGGCACACCGACGAGGACGACGTCTTCGAGTTCGCTGACGTCGACCCAGTCGATCTCGACGTCGGCGAGGCCTCCGGTCCCGCGCGGAACGCTCGTGGTGAAGTGTCCGCGTTCGTCGGTCAGGATCGTCCAGCCGAGTACGCTGTCGGCGTCGGACACGTACCGTTGGTTCTGGAAGCTCAACTGGGCGACTCCGAACCGGAAGCCCTCGACGCCCGTGATGCGCCCCTCGATGGTACGCATGAATTCCAGATCTTCGACCGCCCCCGGTCCGACGAGGTCGCGGCAGCCCACGGAGGCGACCAGCAGCAGAAGCCCGACCACGGCCACGCGCCTCACGGCTGCAACTCCACGCGCAGGGTGTCGTCGCGCGCCACGTAGGCCGTCGCGCGGGTCGGGGTCTCCTCGCCGGACAGACTCACGACCACGTCGTAGAAGTCCTGCCCCACCGCGTAGGTGACGCGGCCCTCGGCGCCGGTGACGTTGCGGGCCGGAGTGGCGAAGGACGCGGCGGGGGCGACGCCGACCTCCGCCCCGCCCACGGCGCGACCGGCGGAGTCGACGACTTCGACCACCAGGTCGAACTCGCCGAGCTCGTGGACCACCACGCCCGGACGCGTGAAGTCCCCGGCGTAGGCCCGCTGCGACACGAACCACTGTCCCGCCTGCAGACAGACCACATCGACGATTCCTCTGTCCGCGAGGCCGATCATCTGGGCCGGCCCTCCGCCGACGACCCGGCCCTCGCGGACGAACCACGCGGTCCGCTCCTCGTCGTCGCTCCACCGGCTGAAGAACCGCACACGGGTGTCGGCGATCGGCCCGCCGGCCCGCACCAACTGCAGGCGCAGGGCCCGCTGGCGCGGGTCGAGAGCAACGTTTCCGGCGTTCGACACGATCTGGCCCCGGTACCATTCGGCGGAACCGTCTCCGGCATCGTTCGACCAGCTCCACTCCAGGCGCGCGTCGAGGAGGGAATCGGCCGTGGCCGGCAGGATCAGCGGCGCCGGGCCATCACCGGTCGTTTCGACGACGAGCACGACCCGGAACGCGCGGATCCAGTCGAGCTCGTCGCTGTACCGTGACCGGATCCGGGCCTGCACGGTCACCGCGGGCGCACCCCATCGCTCCGGCACGTCCGCGTCGACCGCGATCCGCAGCGTCGGCTCGCGGTAGTCCACGACCAGCGTCTCGCCGGGCGCGGGCGTCAGGTCGAGGTCGAAGTGGAAGTCCGGACCTCGATCGCCCGAGAGCCGCAACACGAAGGGCGGATGCACCGCGTCGTCGTCGGTGGCCACGTCGCCCGACGACAGCGTGACCCGCTTGGCGAGCTCGCGACCGCGTGGCGCGTTCTCGAAGTAGATGCGGTTGTCGACGTCGATCTCGTAGTCGGTGCGCTCGGTGCCGTCGGGCTCGATCACCCGCACCACGGGGATCCACGCCGCGTGGCCACCGAGGGGGTTCACCGGCCCGAAGGTGACGTCGCCGTCGACGGGGACGTAGAGATCGGTCTCGCAGGCGGCCAACGCGATCGCGGCCGCCAACAGAACCGAACCGAGCAACGGGCGGCTCAAGGCGCGTCCTCCGTCGAGACTTCCGACAGATCGACCCGCACCACGCGGTCGTCCTGTAGGAGGAGTTCCTGCCGCCGGAAACGCCCCTCGTGCTCGACGTCGATGCGCACCGGGCCCCGGTCGAGCGTGTACCAGGCTCCCGACGGCGGGGAGTCGTCGCGGACGAACGACATGGACTCGTGCCAGACTTCGATCGAGGCGTCCTCGACGGGCACGCCGTCGTCGACGACCTCCACCCGGAGGATGACCTCTCCCAGGACCCAGCCAAGGGTGTCGGCCTCTGCGATCGACGACGTCCAGGCGTTACCGAACGCGTCCGGATCGAGAACGATCACCTCGTCGCCCGATGGCAGGATCACGTCGATGGACCAACGGTGCAGATGCTCCGGGACCCACCGCTCCACCGTCCGTCCGTCGGCGTCGAACCGGTGCGTGGTCTCGGGGCTGACCGTCGGGGTCGGTCCACGCAGGAACACCTCTGCCTGCGTCCCCACCGGCAGGGCATCCGGAACGGAGCAGCGCAGGGGTCGCAGCACGAGATCGGGATCGAGCGCGACCGACGGATCGAGGTCGACGTCCCCCCACACGACGTTCAGGTCCGCGATCAGATCCGTGCTCTTGTTCACGATCTGCACCGTCCACTCGTCGCTGGGCAGCACGCCGGCGAAGCTGCCGTCGGCCTGGAGGGGAACATCGGTGATGTTGACCACTTCGTGACGTATCAGGGACCGATCCGGCCGCGAGTGGCGACGCAGGATCACATTGGTTCCCTCGAAGAGCGCACCGTCGAGGCCCTCGGGCCAGTCGATCCGTCCCTCGATGCGGCGCGCATCGTAGTCGAGTTCCATCACTGCGCCCCGCAGGGGCACCTGCGGGAACAATTCGCGCACGAGTTCGGTGTCCTCGAGCCACGTGACCATGACGTCGGCGAAGGTGTCGGTCCCGTTGGGCAGCTCGAAGTCGAACGACGTGCCACCGTCGGTCTCGAACGACCACAGCTCGCCGTCCTCGTAGGGATCGGTGTACGGTCGCGTGTCGAAGGTGATGCGGGCGGTGACGACGTCGAAGCCTTCCAGACCGGCGAGCCGACCTTCGACCGGACGCCGCGGCCCCAGCTGTTCGATGGCCTCGGGCCCCACGAGGTCGCGGCATCCCACCACACCGGCGGCGACGCCCACGATCAGCAGGAACACCGTCGACGCCGGCCACCTCATCGCGGCAACTCCATCTGCACGAGCACGTCGTCCTCGACGGTGATCGTCGTGTCGGTCACGACCCGGCCACCGGACCACCCGACCTGCAGCTCACGGATTCCCGGTTCGCTGACGAAGCGTACACGACCGTCCAGACCCGTGGTGGAGTTCGCCTCACGGAAGACGAAGACGGACGCCATGCGGGCCCAGGCTCCGGCAGCCGGCGACCCGTCGGTCTCGACGACCTCGACGGTGACATCGTACCGCCCCAGTTCGGCGGTCACCGTGTCACCGGGGACCGCCGTCAGGTCGGTGACCCAGGGCAGAAACCACTCTCCGTCTTGCTCGCACTCCAGTTCGATCTCCACCTGGTCGTCCGGCGCCACCAGTGCCCAGGGGTCGTCCCCGACGATCCCGTCGAATCGTGCCATGCGTCGGAATCCGAAGTCGGGATCGGACGAGTGGATCTCGATCCTCACCGGCGTCGGGGCGATCGGTGCGCCGCCCTGCAGCAACCGGAGGTGGAAGACGGGGGGACGGAACTCGATCCCCGTCGAGGCCACCGCGTCGGGGGGGGCCGCGGGAATGACCGCCCATCGCAGGGCACCCTCGAGATCCGGTCCGAGGTCGGCGAAGCGGAAGTCGATCAATTCGATCTCGGTGATC
>DATFKK010000130.1 GCA_035268685.1 Candidatus Krumholzibacteriia bacterium
CGTGCTGGTGGCCCGCCGCGAGGAGCGTCTGCGCGAGACGGCGCGCGATCTCACCGAACACCACGGCGTCGAGGCCGAGATCGAGACGGCCGACCTCGGCGCGCCCGGCGCGGCGGCCGAACTCTTCGCGCGGCTCACCCAGCGCGGTCGGAGCATCGACGTGCTGGTGAACAACGCGGGCTTTGCCGTGCACGGCGACTTCCTCGGTCAGGACGTCGACCGCGTGAGCGAGATGATCCGCGTGAACGTGATCGCGCTCACCGAACTGACGCATCTGTTCGCGAACTCCATGGCCGAGCGCGGCGGCGGCCACGTGTTGAACGTCGCCTCGATCGCCGGTCTGACGCCGGTGCCCACCTACGCCGCCTACGCCGCGACCAAGGCCTACGTGGTGAGCCTGAGCGAGTCGCTGGCCCACGAACTCGCGCCGCGGAACGTACGCGTGACCGTGGCCATGCCCGGGGTGACGTGGACGGAGTTCTTCGAGGTCAGCGGGCAGAAGACCACGTGGTTCGGCCGGATGACGGGGAAGAAGAGCGCCGACGTCGCGCGCATCGCCGTCGATGCGGCGTTGAAGGGACGCAGCTCGACGATCACCGGCTGGCGCAACCGCCTGACCATGGCCCTGTCGGCGCCCGTACCGCGCCATCTGAAGGCCTGGGTGACCTGGCAGTTGAACCGCAACGACTGACGATCGACCGTCCCGGAACCGCGCACGACGTCCGGGCGTTCGCAGTCCGTTGCCATCTCCCCGAACCGGGACGGTCCATCGTGCACCGAACTGCGATCGTGATCCTGCTGCTGACGATGTCGTTCCTCGCCGCGCCCGCCCAGGGCCAGCTGCTCGAGAGCGAACGCAACACGATCGAGGTGTTCCAACGCACCTCCGACTCGGTCGTCTTCATCCGCAACGAGCTCGTGCAGCGGAACTTCTGGACCGGCGACGTCATGCGCCGGCAGGCCGGCACCGGATCGGGCTTCGTGTGGGATCGCCAGGGACACGTGGTCACCAACTACCACGTGATTCGCAACGGGGAACGCTTCTTCGTGGTGTTCTCCGACGGGGCCGAGTTCGAGGCCGAGGTCCGGGGCTTCGATCGCAACAAGGACCTGGCCGTGTTGCGCATCGACGCACCGGCGTCGCGACTGCGTCCGATCGAACCCGGAGACAGCGACGAGCTGCTGGTGGGCCAGAAGGTGCTGGCCATCGGCAACCCCTTCGAGCTCGACCAGACGCTCACCACCGGCGTGGTCAGCGCGCTCGGCCGCGAGATCCGCTCGGTGGCCGACGTCCCGATCACCGACGTCATCCAGACCGACGCCTCGATCAATCCGGGCAATTCGGGCGGCCCCCTGCTCGACAGCCGAGGACGCCTGGTCGGGGTGAACACCGCGATCATCAACCGCACCGGGGCGAACGTGGGCATCGGCTTCGCGGTTCCCGTGAACACCGTGCTGCGGATCGTGCCGCAGTTGATCGAGACCGGTCGCGTGAGCCGGGCCGGGCTCGGGATCAGCGTGGTGGGCGACCCCATCATGGTCCGGCTCGGACTCGAGGGCGTCGGCGTGCGCGACGTGGCCCGGGGCACGCCCGCCGATCGGGCCGGGCTGCGGCCGTTGCGGCGGATGCGCGACGGCCGGCTGGTGGGGGACGTGATCGTGGCGGTGGCGGGCACGCCGGTCAGTCGCTTCGACGACCTCTACAAGATCCTCGATCCCTACGAGCCCGGCGACCGCGTCGAGATCGAGGTCCTGCGCGATCTCGAACGCCGCGAACGCATCGAACTCGAGCTGACCGACGTCGGTCCGCGGCGTTGAACGCACCGCGCTTGCTCGCGCGCCTCGAGGGCGGTTAGGATTCCGTCGGCTCGGGATCGACCATCCCGGGCCGTTCGTGATCCCGTGGATCCCCCGGAAGCCGGTGCGAATCCGGCGCGGCCCCGCCACTGTGAGCGGCGACGAACCCCGGAACACGCCACTGGTCCGTGCGCACGGACCGGGAAGGCCCGGGCAGTAGGACGACCCGCGAGCCAGGAGACCGATCCCGGGACAGACCTGAACGTCCTTCGTGGGTTGAGGACTCCAGGCCCGGCCGTCCCCTTCGGTCGCGTCGTGCCATCCGAACGTCCTCGGCTCCACGCCAACGTGGAGGCCGATCCATGGCTCGTGTTCTTCTCGGTGCGGCCGCGCTCGCGGCCGTCGTTCTCCTTCCTTTCGCCGCTGCCGCGCAGATCGCCGACACCGGCCAGCAGAACCCCGAGGTGCTGCGCACCAACGGGCAGATTTCGATGTGGGCCGACACCGTCGTCGACTTCGTCCGTGGTCCCCTGGACTACGCCGATCCCTCACTGGGCCTGGCGTCCTTCGGCAGTCCGACCGACGTGCTGGGCGACGCCGGTTCGCCGTTCAGTCTGGGCGACGGCGGATCGATCACGCTGGGCTTCCCCGAGAGCATCGTCGACGGGCCGGGCGTGGACTTCGTGGTGTTCGAGAACGCCTTCGCCTTCGGCGGCGAGGTCTTCGCGGAGCTGGCCTTCGTCGAGGTCAGTTCCGACGGGGCGACCTTCGTCCGCATGCCGGCGATCTCGCGCATCGACCGTACGATCGGGGCCTTCGAGGGGATCGCCTCGACGGAGACGTACAACCTGGCCGGCAACTACGTCGGCGGCACCGCCTTCGACCTGGACGACCTGGCCGATCACCCGCTCGTCGTGGCGGGGGACGTCGACCTGCAGGCCATCGCGTACGTGCGTGTGGTCGACGTGATCGGCGACTGCACGAACGGATCGTCCTTCGACGCCCTGGGCAACGCGGTGTGCGACCCCTATCCGACGGCCTCGGCCAGCGGGGGCTTCGACCTCACGGGCGTGGCCGTCATGAACCCGCCCGGGCCGGTCTCGGCCGACCGTGCCAGCTTCGGCTCGCTGAAGGCCCGCTACGGCGATCGCTAGGGTCGTTGTCGCGCGGGGGCCGTCGGCCTAGACTGGTGGGGTCGTCCGAACCCGTATCCTGCCCTCTGCCGGAGGCCCCCGTGCTCTACGACAGCATCCTCGAAGTCATCGGGAACACACCCCTCGTCCGCATGCACCGGGTGGGTGCGGCGCTCGAGTGCAATCTGTACGCGAAGTGCGAGTTCCTGAACCCCGGCGGCTCGGTCAAGGACCGCATCGGGTACCAGATGGTGATCGACGCCGAGAAGCAGGGGCGGATCAAGCCGGGCGACACGCTGATCGAGCCCACCAGCGGCAACACCGGCATCGGCCTGGCCCTGGCGGGGGCGGTGCGCGGCTACCGCGTGATCATCACCATGCCCGAGAAGATGAGCCGCGAGAAGCAGGTGGTGCTCGAGGCCCTGGGCGCGAAGATCGTGCGCACGCCGACCGAGGCCGCGTGGGACTCGCCCGAGAGCCACATCGGCGTGGCCAACCGCATGCAGAAGGAACTGCCGAACGCGCACATCCTCGACCAGTACAGCAATCCGAGCAATCCCGAGGCGCACTACGATCGCACGGGCCAGGAGATCATCGACGACCTGGACGGTCAGGTCGACATGGTGGTCATCGGCGCGGGCACCGGCGGCACGATCACCGGTGTGGCCAAGCGGCTCAAGGAACACAACCCCGACTGCGTCATCGTCGGAGTCGATCCCATCGGCAGCATTCTCGCCGGGGGCGACCACGTGGCCTCGTACAAGGTCGAGGGCATCGGCTACGACTTCATCCCCGAGGTCCTCGATCGCGGCCTGGTCGACACCTGGGTGAAGACGAACGATCGCCAGAGCTTCCTCATGGCACGGCGGCTGATCAAGGAAGAGGGCTTCCTCTGCGGCGGTAGCTGCGGTGCGGTCGCCGTGGCCGCCCTGCAGGAGGCCCGGCGTCTGAAGCCCGGCCAGAACTGCGTGCTGATCCTCGCCGACGGCGTGCGCAACTACATGACGAAGTTCGTCGACGACCAGTGGATGCGCGAGAACCGCTTCAGTGGTGACGACGTCATCGAGGGCACCGTGGCCGAGATGACGCACTCGAAGAACGGTCGGAGTCTGATCACGCTCGACCAGCAGGAGAGCCTGACCAAGGCGATCGACCTGATGCGCCACGAGGGCATCTCGCAGATCCCGATCACCGCGGAAGGACAGCTCGCCGGCCTGCTCACCGAGAAGGACCTGCTCGAGTTCCTGACCAGCGGCGAGCGGGATCCGAACGTCCACCTGATCGACGTCATGCGTCGCTCGGTGCCGACCGTGCTGGAGACCACGCCGCTCAGTGCGCTCGACGAGATGCTGGACCTGACCGGCAGCGTGGTCGTGGTCGACGACCAGCGGCACCCGCAGCACATCCTGACGAAGATCGACCTCGTCGAGTGGCTCGTTCACCACTGAGCGGGCCCGTCCGCGCCGCTCACGTCACGTCTCGGTGACGTTTCGGCCCGGTCGCCGGCCGGGCGGTTGACGTCGGGCCACGTGATTCGTCATCTTCGTGGCAGGCCGCGCGATGCCAGCGGCCGTTGCTCCCCTGATCCGTACGCTCTCGAGACCGGCTCCGCTGCCTCTCGTGCGCGTGCGCGACCGTCGAGCCCCCCGCAATTGAACGGGGCCGGGCCCACGTCGCGGCCCCGGGGAGTGCTGTTCCATGCGAGCCGTTCTGATCGTCCTGCTGCTGTCCTCTCTCTTCCTCCAGGCCGGCTGTGCGGCCTTCGGGATCGCGACGCGCGGCGATCTCGAGGACGAACGCCGCGCCGCCCGCGCCCGGGCCGAACAACTGCGCGAGGAGAATCGGATCCTTCGCGATCGGATCGAACGTCTCGGTGCGTCCATCGAGGTCACGGGTCGATCGATCGCCGACATGGAGTCGACGCTGCAGCACTTCGGGGACCGCGCAGCCGAGCAGCGTCAGGAGATCTGGTCGCAGACCGGCGACCTCCAGGTGCGGTTGGCGGCGATCGAGGACCGGCTGGGGGCGGCCGCGAGCCTGTCGGACTCGCTGCGTGACGACGTCGACCGAGCCAGTCGGGCGGCGCAGGCGGCGAGCACCGAGGCCCTGACCGTCCGTCAGGACCTCGACTCGGTCGCCGAGAACGCGGAGTTCGCTCGCTCGCGGAGCGAGGTCCTGCTCCGGGCCTGGTTGGAGCAGCTCCGGGCCGAGCGAGACCGCCTGGAGCGGCAGCTGGGAGCCCTGGAGTCCTCGCTCTCGCAGTGGGAATCGGAGGTGTTCCGCCCCGAGGGTCGATCCTTGTCCGGGTCGGCGGAGGGCGATCTCGACGTCTCCGACGACATGTCCGGTGCCGGTGCCGAGTCGGAGGACGCCGCGGCGGAGCGCTGATCGGACCGGGCGTTGGCGGTTTCGGACTCATCCGCCGGAGAGCCGGTGACGAAGACAACAGAGGGCCGTCCGCGCGGGCCGTGCCCCGAGAGGAAACATCATGTCGCGCCGATACCTCCGGATCGCAGCCTGGGGCGTGCTGCTCGTTCTCGGGCTGCTCTTCGTCTGGGTCGCTCCCCGCGTCCGGGCCGGAGACTCCGAGACCAACCGCGCGCGTGTGGAGCGCATGTACGCGGACTACCGTGAGGACTCCTTCGCGGAACTGCCCGACCTGAGCGTCGACGAGGCCCGCGCGCGTGCCGACAGCCTCGCCGCGAACGAGGACGACGCCGACGACCTGGTCTGGCTCGACGTCCGGGACGCCCGGGAGCGCCGGATCTCGCGTCTTCCCGACGCGGTCGACCGGGAGACCTTCGCCCGCCACCGTGACGAATGGAGCGACCGGCCGGTGGTCGTGTACTGCACGGTGGGCTATCGGAGTGGTCTGGCGGCACGCGAACTCCGCCGCCAGGGGATCGAGGCCTGGAATCTGGCCGGCGGGATCCTCGCCTGGGCCCACGAGGGCGGCCCGGTCCTCGACGGTCGGACCGGTCGCCCGACCCAGCGCGTCCACGTCTACGGGTGGCGTTGGAACCTCTTGCCCGAGGGCTGGAAGGCCGTCTGGTGAGCCGTCCCGATCATCCCCCCCTTCGACGATCGGTGCGCGGGGACGCCCTCGCCCGCGAGGCCAGGGAGCGTCTGCACGATCTGGCCAGCGAGACCCTGCCGACCGAGCGCGATCTCGCCGGGCTCTTCGACCTCGTCGACCGGTTCCACCGCACCGTGTTCGAGGCGTCGCCCGCCCTGCGGGTGAGCTGCGGCCGGGGATGCGCGCACTGCTGTTCGCAGATGGTCTTCGACGTCCACGCCTTCGAGGTGGAGCGCATCGGGCGTCGCCTGGTGGAGGAGCGGCGCGTCGCGCCGGTCCGGGCGACGCTGGAACGACGACAGGAACTCCACGACCGCGTGCGTCGCGATCACCCCCGCCACCACGACGAGGACGTCGACGCCTGGATCGAGCGCGTGGCGATCGAGTTCTGGAAGAAAGACGAGCCCTGCGCACTGCTCGATGCAGACGGTGCCTGCTCGGTGCACGACGTGCGGCCCTGGTCGTGCCGTCGCAGCTTCGCGGCGAGCGATCCGGAGCTCTGTCGCGGCGACCACGCCCAGGATCCGCGCCGACGCTTCTTCACGTTGGCTCCCGACGAGGGATTCGACGCCGCCCTCGAGGACCTCGATCGGTTCGCCACCTACGACGTCGACACCGATCAACTCGATCTGGCTCTGCTGCGCTGGCTGCGTGCCCACACGCCTACTCGACGAGACTGACCTTGCCGAGCGAGCGGATGCCGTCGAGCTGCACCACGTACAGGTAGACCCCCGACGCCACGCGCCGCCCGGCCGTGTCGCGGCCGGACCACGGCACGGCGTGCAGGCCCGTGTCGAGGCGAGTGTCGGTCAGGGTGCGGACGTGGCGTCCGCGGCTGTCGTACAGATCGATCCGCACTTCCGTCGGTCGGTCCAGCTCCAGCTCGATCCGCGTCTCCGGATTGAAGGGGTTCGGCCGCGCTCCGTGCACCACGCCCGCGCCGCGAGCGGCCGGGGACGACGTGCCGTCGGCACTGACCGTGAGCACGACCGGAACGCGGAGTGGGTCGGTACCGGCACCGGAGAAGACGACGAGTTCGGCCGAGTGGTCGCCCGGATCGAGACCTCGGGCGTCGAAGTCGAGCTGTAGAGCGGTCTGCTGTCCGCCCGGGATCGACCCCGTCGTGTTGGCGACCGCACCCCACGCGATCGGCTCGACGATCGCGAAGGGGGTGTCGGTGTCCACGAACTGGTCGGGATCCCCGGCGTCGCGCAGGCGCAACCGGGCATCGAAGGTCGCCGGACCCGTGACCGTCCACGTGAAGGAGCTGTCGTTCGGCGTGCTCGCGCTGAGCGTCTCCCAGGTCTGGCCTCCGTCGCGGGACAGATCCAGGGCCACGTCGCCGTCGACGGCGGCCACCCACTCCAGTGCGACCTCCTCACCGGTGCGCAGCGGAGCCACGGGAGATGTGATCTCCAGGAAGGCAGCCTGCGGGCCCCGGAGCAACACGGCCGAGGACACACTGCTCGGTCCGCTCCCGAAGCCGTCGCCGACGATGCGGTACGGAACCACCAGATCGCCCTGCAGGCGCAGGGCGAACTCCACGGTCACGGTGGCGGTGCCGGCCTCGCCGTTGCGGATGTTCCCCCACGCCCCGTCGGGATCGGTCCAGATCACGGCGGCGCCGTCACCGGTGGCGCCGTTGCTCACCAGCTTGCGCTGCTCGGCACCGAAGAGGTCGGTGCTCGACACCACGCGCACACCTGCAGGGAAGTCCAGTTCCACGGCCTGCAGCCATTCGAAGTCGGTGCTCGCGTTGTCCACGCGGACCTGCAGGGTAGTCGTCGAGGCCGGCTCGTAGCGATCGATGCCGACCTCGAGCGAGGATCCCGCGATGCTGCGTGCCGGTGACGGGGCCACGGGGGCGACGATCAGCGCCTCGTAATCGAGTGCCGAGCCGGCAGGACCCTCGTTGTAGAGCGCCACGCTGCGATCGGCCTCGTTGCCGGCGGAGATCCGGAATCGGATCTCGTCGGCGTCCAGTCGCGGCAGCGCGACGGGGCGACGGATCTCCTCGTCGATCGTCACTTCGTACACGGCCGTGCCCGCGCCGAGCGTGCCGTGCCCGAGGACCAGCGTGACCGCCTCGATCTGGTCGAGCGGCGTCGCGAGCTCGATCGGAGTCCCGGGGCCGAGGTCGACGCCCTCGGTGGTCCACGAGCCGTCGGGGCGTTCGATCACCGCGCGGCCCCGGAGCGGGGTCGCGGACGGCACCTGCGGGGTGATCGTCACCACGCCGGGTTCCCCGGCGCTGAAGCCCTCGGCGCGCAGGAAGTTGGCGGCCAGACGCTCGATGCTCCCCGAGAACGAGGCCGGCACCGACGACCGCTCCTCGGTGAGGGGTGCGGTGGGGAAACCGGTCGCCTCCTCGTATCCGAACTCGGGTCGCGCTCGATCGCCCGTCACCAGGTTCCAGGTGGCGAAGTCGACCCAGCTCTCGGCGACCGGTCGGCCGAACTGGGCCAGCGTCCAGTCGTAGGAATCCATGACGGGTTCCTGGGGAGCATCGGCACGACGCAACCAGAACGTGACCACACTGGCGATGCCCACGCTCTCGCTCATCCAGTGCTGCCAGACCGATTCGGCGTAGGCGCCGCTGCCGCCGTCGTCGAGCGGAGCGGTGGGGGCGGTGATGGGACTGCCGAAGGTGAGGTAGTTGTAGAAGTCGTTCACCTGGTCGTAGACCACGTCCTCGGTCCAGGTGGCATCGATCTCCACCCACAGGCCGGGTTCGGTCCAGCCGTTGTTGGCGAACTGGCTGGCGTGCTTGAGTTCGTGGGCGGCGGTGACCTTCGCCGCGCCCCAGACGTTGCCCTCGGGATCGTCGTTCGGGGGAAAGTTGTAGAAGTTGTGGTGGACGGTGATGAAGGTGCCGGCCGAGCCGACGTCGGTACGCTGGGCGAAGCCGTAGGCGCCGATCCTCCGCAGCACGACGCGATAGGGTCCCTCGCTGATGTCCGGGGCGGCGAAGCCGAGCTCCGTGAACTCGCGGTCCCAGGATTCCTCGAAGTACAGGCCCACGCGGTCGACGAAGTCGGGCACACCGTTGGCCGGGTCCGAGTCCTCGGGAGGCACGGCATCGGTTCCCGTGGTCTCGTACTCGAGCTGGAACCGTCCCTGGGGACTGGTGGTGATCTCGGCGCTCGTCGACGCGGTCCGGGGGGTGAGCCATGCGTCGACTGCCGCCCGCTGCGGCGCCGACAGTTCGTCCCGGCGCGCCTGTGCCTCGGCCACGATCAGCGTGGCGCAGCGCACCGGACGGTCGACGCCTCGATCGCGGTACAGGGCCGGCAGGGATTCCGGTTCGAACACGCGGCGCAGTTGCAGCATCAGCGCCTCGGTCCCGTCGATCCGGCCGGAATCACGGTCGGACTCGATCGCGACGAGCGCCGGGTCGCGATGCACGTGGGCGGAGTTGTCTGCCGTGGATCGGCTCGGGAGCAGGGCGAGCAGCGCCAGTGCGAGCGTGACGGCCGGAAGCGGGGCGCGCATCCGGAGGGAGCCTCCTGTTCGGGTCCACACGCGGGGGTACGGCGTGTCTCGGACTTCGATCCTACCACACCGTCGCAGGCCGTGGAGACCCGTGCGCGCACGGGGTTTCCCGTGAGGGCGTGTCGTTGCTCACCACTGCGCAGTGAGG